>NZ_JBKJPP010000212.1:0-55018 GCF_046595215.1 Lapillicoccus sp.
GTCCAGACCACCTGGCTGCGCCTCGTCCACCACGCCGAGTCGATCCATGATCCGCGGGCCGTGCTCGCCTGGCTCATCGTCACCGCCAAGCGCGAGAGCTGGCGGGTCGTCAAGGACGCCCAGCGCCTGCGGCCCCTGCCGGAGACGGAGGACCTCGAGACCTCGGGCGACCTCGTGACGGACGGGCCCGAGACGGCCGCCATGGCCACGCTCGAGGGCCGGGCGCTCTGGGGTCACCTTGAGTCGCTGCCCGAGCGGTGCCGCAGCCTGCTGCGGGTCGTCGCCTTCTCGGACCGACCGGACTACGCCGCCGTCGCGGCCGCGCTCGGTATGCCGGTCGGCAGCATCGGCCCGACGCGTGGCCGCTGCCTGGCCAAACTCCGCCTGCTCCTCGACGCCGACCCACACTGGGGGACCTCATGAACGCCGACTCGACCCGCCGACTCGACGAGCTCGAGCAGGGAGGCGTGGACGACCTGGACCTGCTCGCCCTCGCGGGCCTCCGGGCCATCTACGAGCACGGCGACCCCGTGCCGCCCGGCCTGCTCGAGAGGGTGAAGTTCGCGATCACCCTCGACGACCTCGAGGCCGAGGTCGCCCGCCTGCAGCGCGACTCGGTGCCTGAGCGCGTGGCCCGCTCCGAGCTGACGTCGGATGATCTGCTCAAAGCCCGCACCGTGACCTTCACCAGCGATACGGTGACGACGATGGTCACGATCACCCCGATCACGGCCGACTCCGTGCGGCTCGACGGTTGGGCGGCACCGGGCGCCTTCCTCCAGATCGAGCTGCGGGTGGGCGAGACCCGCCACCACATCGTCGCCGACGAGGATGGTCGTTTCGTCTTCGACGACGTCACCCGGGGTCTTGCCCAGCTCGTGCTGCGCCCGACGGAGGGGAGCGGCGGGGAGCACGCGGTGATCACGCCGGCCATCGAGCTGTGAGAGAAGGAGGACACCACGTCGGACCGGGAGGGCCTCTTGCGGCGCGTCGAGGAGCTGGCCCGCCTCGCCCGGAGCACGAACGACTCCGGGCACCCGGCGCGGGGAGCGCGCATCGTGCACCGGGCCCTGCGGCTGCTTGCGGAGACCGAGCGGCTCAGGCCCCAGGAGCGGGACCAGTGGGCCCACACCAAGGCCCGCCTGCTCATCACGCTGGCCTGGTCGGAGTTCGAGGTCCACGGACTGGCCCGCGGCCAGGAGCGTCTCCGCGAGGCGCAGGCAGAGGCTGAGGCGAGTGACGGAGTCGACGTCGTCGGCCTCGTGCATGACCTGCGGGGACTGATGCTCGTCCGCAGCGGGGACCTGCCCGCTTCCCTGGTGGAGTTCGACGAGGCCATCCTGCTCCTCGACGCCCTCGAGATCCGCGACCAGGCAGCCCTACTGCTCAACCGTGGCTCGGTCCACCTCCACCGCGGCGACCTCGCCCTGGCGCGGGCCGACCTGGCCCGCAGCGCCGAGATGGCGCTGCTGAACGGCATACCCAGCGTCGAGTTCAAGGCTCGGCACAACCTCGGCTACGCAGAGTTCCTGTCCGGCGACCTCCCGGTGGCCCTCGAGGCCTTCGCCCGCGCGGATGCGCTCGACGTCGACGTCTCCCGCAGTGTGTGGTTCCTGGACCGGGCGCGCGTCCTCATGGAGGCCGGGCTCCTCGCCGAGGCCGAGGAGTCGCTGGCGAGGGCCAGCGCGTTGCTCACCATCGAGCGCGCCAACCAGGACCGGGCCGAGACCCACCTCGCCCGGGCCCAGTGCGCCCTCCTGCAGGGCGACTGGCAGCTCGCCAAGACCCACTCCAGCCGCGCCCGACGCGATTTCCGTCGGCGCCAGAGCACGGCGTGGCAGTCGCGCGCCGACGTGACCCGGTGGCAGGCATCCCTGGACTCCAAGGGCGGCCCGGCCCGGGTCAGCCGCGAGATCCGCAGCTCGATCGCCGCTGCGGGGGTGGACGCACCCACCGATCCCGAGGTGTCGCTCATCGCCGCCGAGGCGCACCTGGCCCTCGGGCACGTCGACCAGGCGGTGGCCGTCCTCGCCCGTCTCGGGCCGCCGGGGGGACGCGATCCCCTCAGTGCCCGCCTCCACCGGCACCTGGTCCGAGCCGGCGTGGCCCGGGCAGCCGGTGAGTTCACCCACGCCCGTCGTGAGCTCCGGATCGGGTTGACCACCCTCGCCGAGCAACAGGCTCGCCACCACAGTCTCGACCTACGCACGGCGATGGCCGTGCACGGTGGCCGGCTCGCCCAGCTCGACCTGCGGATCGCCCTCGAGTCGTCGTCCCCGAGCTCCGTGTTCGACTCGCTCGAGCGGTGGCGCGCGATGTCGCACCGCCGGACCGCAGTGACACCTCCCAGTGATCCTGAGCTCGCGGGCCTGCTGTCGCAGCTGCGCATCGTCACCGAGGAGATCCGCAACACGCCGCCAGGCAGCAGCATCGACCGGCCACGCCGCCGCCAGCAGGCGCTCGAGAGGTCGATCCGTGAGCGTGAGTGGCGTCTGCAGGACGACGGCCGCTCCGAGCGGTCGGTGCGGCTCAGCGAGCTCCGTCCACCCCTGGCGGCTCGCCACACGGACGTCATCTCCTACTACATCCTCGACCACCAGCTCGCCGCGGTGACCGTCAGCAACGGTCGGTGCCGGGTCGAGAGCATGGTGCCGTGGTCGGACGTGGCGGCCCTGCTTGCGCGGGTGCGTGCCGACCTGGACGCCCTCGCCGGCCGCCTCCTCCCGGACCCGCTGAGGGCCGCCGTCACCAGCTCACTCCGGCGTGACCTGACCCGCCTCCAGGCCGCACTCCTGCCCTCGTCCCTCGCCGATGACGCACCGCTCGTCGTCGTGCCCACCCGCACCCTCGCGTCGGTGCCGTGGGGCATGTTGCCCCGCCGCCATGGCCTGTCCACCACGGTGTCCCTGTCGTCGAGCAGGTGGCTCCGCGGTCTGCAGGACGAGGCACGATCCCACCCACAGGTCGTCGCCGTGGCCGGACCGGGGCTCCCCCTCGCCGGTCAGGAGGTGCGGGACGTCGCGGCCACCTGGACCATGGGGAGGGCCGTCGAGTCGAGCCGGGGCGCCGCCACCTCGCTCGCCGCGGCGCTGACCTCGCACGACCTCGTCCACATCGCCGCCCACGGCACCCACAACCGGGACAACCCGCTCTTCTCGAGCATCCGCCTCGCCGGCGGGCCGTTGTTCGCCTACGACATCACGCAGGACGCCCAGCTGGCCGAGCACATCGTCCTGTCCGCATGCGACCTCGGGCTGACGACCCCGCGCCCGGGCGGCGAGGTGCTCGGGTTGACGGCGGCCTTCCTCAGCATGGGCGCGCGCTGCGTGGTCAGCTCCATCTCCCGCGTGGACGACACCACCGCGTACGCGACGATGCGCCGCTACCACGAGCTCCTCGCGACCGGCGTCGACTCGGCGGCCGCGCTGGGCCTCGCCGCGGACGGCGACCTCAGTCGGCCTGCACCGTTCGTCTGCTTCGGCTCCACGTGGGAGGCGATCGACTAGGTCGAGGCCGCTGCCGCGGCGGTCAGATCCAGATCGCCGGGATCTCGTCGAGGAGCTCCTCGGGGGTCAGCCCCGGGACGGGCTGGCGGATCTGGGCGGGGATGCCCACCGCCACCGCGCCCGCCGGAACGTCCCTCGTGACAACGGAGTTCGCGCCCACCTGGGCGTCGTCCCCGATGGTGATGTCGCCAAGGACTCGCGCGCCGGCTCCGATGGTGACCCGGTCACCGACCGTCGGGTGACGCTTCACTCGCTGGAGCGAGCGACCGCCGAGCGTGACGCCATGGTAGAGCATGACGTCGTCCCCGACGACCGCCGTCTCCCCGATGACGACGCCCATCCCGTGGTCGATGAAGAACCTCCGGCCGATGGTCGCACCGGGGTGGATCTCGACGCCGGTCGCGGCTCGGGCCACCTGCGAGAGCAGCCGGGAAGGGAGCCGGTATGCCGGGTTGAGCCAGAGCCGGTGGGCCAGCCGGTAGACCCAGACCGCGTGCAGACCCGGCGAGGCGAGGAACGTCTCGAGCCGGGACTGGGCGGCCGGGTCGCGGGAGATGGCCGCGTCGACGTCCTCGAGAACCGCCGCCTTCACGGCATACCAGGTGCTGCCACCCCTGCGTCCGTGGTGGTGAAGGGCCATGTCAGTCGACGAGACCTTCGAAGAGGATCGTCGAGAGGTAGCGCTCGCCGAAGCTCGGGATGATGACGACGATGAGCTTGCCCTCATTCTCGGGGCGGTTGGCCACCTGCGAGGCGGCCGCGAGCGCAGAACCGGAGGAGAGGCCGACGAGCAGGCCCTCCTCGGTGGCGGCCCGACGGGCGTAGTGCACGGAGGTCTCGGCGTCGACGTCGATGACCTCGTCGTAGATCGTCGTGTCGAGGATCTCGGGGACGAAGTTCGCGCCGATGCCCTGGATCTTGTGCGGTCCGGCCTTGCCACCATTGAGGATCGGCGACTCGGCAGGCTCGACGGCGATGATCTTGATGTCAGGGTTGTGCTTCTTCAGGGCCTGGCCGACCCCGGTGATCGTGCCGCCCGTGCCGATGCCGGCCACAACGAAGTCGACCAGGCCGTCGGTGTCCTTCCAGATCTCCTCGGCCGTCGTGCGACGGTGGATCTCCGGGTTGGCCTCGTTGGCGAACTGGCGGGCGAGCACACCGCCGCGCTCCTTGACGATCTCCTCGGACGCCTCGACGGCGCCCTTCATGCCGGTCGACGGGTCCGTGAGGACGAGCTCGGCCCCAAAGGCCCGCAGCAGTGCCCGGCGCTCCTTGGACATCGACTCGGGCATCGTCAGGACGACCTTGTAGCCGCGCGCCGCTCCGACCATCGCCAGGGCGATGCCGGTGTTGCCGGACGTCGCCTCGACGATGGTGCCTCCGGGCTGGAGCTGGCCGGACTTCTCCGCGGCGTCCACGATGGCGACCCCGATGCGGTCCTTGACGGAGCTGGCGGGGTTGTAGAACTCGAGCTTCGCCGCGACGGTCGCCTTGGCACCGTCCATCACCTTGTTGAGGCGCACCAGCGGGGTGTTGCCGATGAGGGAGGTCACGTCGTCGTGGATGGGCACAGGTCAGCCTTTACGTCGAGAGGGCAGCAGTGGTCTGAGACGACAACTCACGTCCCGTTATACATATTCCAAGAGCACGTTATCGCCGAGGGGCTCCTCACGTCACGCCGTTGCTCCGGCGCTCGGGCGCGGTGGGGCGCGGCACGAGTCACAATCCGGTGAGCGCCCGCTTACCGGTCAGTAGACTCCCGAGGCATGAACGCCCTCCAGATCGTGGCCGTCGTCGTGTGCTTCGCCGTGACGCTCACAGGCATCGCGCTGCTCGTCAAGACCGTCAACCACTTCCTCGCGACGTTCCGGCTCGGCCAGCCCGAGATGCGCACCGACGCCAGGGGCGCGCGCGCCGTCACGCTGGTCCGTGAGTTCCTCGGTCACACCCGGATGTCGCGGCTGCCGGTCGTCGCCGTCGCGCACTGGTTCACCATGGTCTCGTTCGGCGTCCTGTTCTTCACGCTCATCAACGCCTTCGGACAGCTCTTCCAGCCGGAGTTCGCGCTCCCGTTGATCGGGCACTTCTTCCTCTACGAGTGGGTCACCGACGTCTTCGCCTTCGGCGGCTTCATCAGCATCCTCGTGCTGATGGCGATCCGCCAGCAGAACCACCCGCGCAGCGCTGCCGGTGAGGGCGGACGCCGCTCCCGCTTCTATGGCTCGAGCTTCTGGCAGGCCTACTACGTCGAGCTGACGATCCTCGGGGTCACGCTCTGCATCGGGGTCCTGCGGGGCCTCGAGTGGACCCTCGCCCGCCAGCTCGGCACCGGCCAGGACACCGCGCTGCACTTCCCGCTCACCGGCTGGATCGGCAACGCGTTCCTCGGCCTGGACACCGCCACCGTCACGAACCTCATCGTCATCGTCGCCGCGGTCAAGATCCTCATCTCCTTCGCGTGGATGATCACCATCGCCCTCCAGCCGACGATGGGCGTCGCCTGGCACCGCTTCCTCGCCTTCTTCAACATCTTCTTCAAGCGGCACGCCGACGGCCGCACCTCCCTCGGCCCGCTGCAGCCGATCTCGGTCAAGGGCGAGCCGATCAACTTCGAGGAGATCGAGGAGCTCGACGAAGACGCGGCGCTCGGCGTCGGCAAGGTCGAGGACTTCACCTGGAAGGGCCTGCTGGACTTCACCACCTGCACCGAGTGCGGTCGCTGCCAGAGTCAGTGCCCGGCCTGGAACACCGACAAGCCGCTCTCGCCCAAGCTGCTCATCATGGCGCTGCGCGACCACGCGCACGCCAAGTCCCCGTGGCTGCTCGCCAGCGAGGAGGTCCGCGAGAGTGGCGAGGGCCTCAGCGACAGGACGAAGGCTGCCGCGGCGGTGGGCTCCCTGGTCGGCGCGACGGGGTATGCCGCGGACGCGCCACTCACGGCATACAACCCGCATGGCCCGGACGCCGTCATCGACCAGGACGTGCTGTGGTCCTGCACGACCTGCGGGGCCTGCGTCGAGCAGTGCCCCGTCGACATCGAGCACGTCGACGAGATCGTCGACATGCGCCGTTACCAGGTGCTCATCGAGTCGGCCTTCCCCAGCGAGCTGGGCGGCCTCTTCAAGAACCTCGAGAAGAACGCCAACCCGTGGGGCATGGCGCCCCGGATGCGTCTGGACTGGGCGAAGGACCTTCCGTTTCCGGTCAGGATCGTGGGCCAGGACGTCGAGGACCTGTCCGAGGTGGACTATCTCTTCTGGGTCGGCTGCGCGGGAGCGTTGGAGGACCGGGCCAAGAAGACGACGCGCGCCGTGGCCGAGCTGCTCGACACCGCGGGCGTCTCGTTTGCGGTCCTGGGTGATGGCGAGGCCTGCACCGGTGACTCGGCTCGTCGCGCGGGCAACGAGTTCCTCTTCCAGATGCTCGCCCAGCAGAACGTCGAGATGCTCAACGAGGTCGGCGCGACGAAGATCGTCGTGACCTGCGCGCACTGCTTCAACACCCTCAAGAACGAGTACCCCCAGGTGGGCGGCACCTATGAGGTCGTGCACCACACCCAGCTGCTGAACCGGCTGGTCCGCGAAAAGCGGCTCGTGCCCGTGGCCCGGCCGGACGAGGCGTCGTCGGTCGGTGCCGCGTCGACCGCGGAGAAGGTCACCTACCACGACCCCTGTTACCTGGGCCGCCACAACAACGTCTACGCCCCGCCGCGCGAGCTCATCGGCTCGCTGCCCGGCGTGACCCTGACCGAGATGCCGCGCCACGGCGAGAAGTCATTCTGCTGCGGCGCCGGTGGCGCGCGGATGTGGATGGAGGAGAAGCTCGGCACCCGGATCAACCTCAACCGGACCGAGGAGGCGCTCGCCACGGGCGCCGACCGGATCGCCGTCGGCTGCCCGTTCTGCAAGGTGATGATCAGCGACGGCCTGACCGGCAAGCAGGCGGACGGCTCGGCCCGTGAGGACGTCGAGGTGGTGGACGTCGCCCAGATGCTCCTCGCCGCGGTGCGCCGCTCCTGACTAACCCTCCTGGGTGGAGGTATATCCGAGCGCTAGACGGCTCGGATATACCTCCACCCGGGAGGCTGGCCCGGGAGGCGGGGCCGAGAGCGTCTCCATCTCGAGCCGCACGCCCAGCAACCGGACCGCCCGGCCGTGGTCGAACCGGCTGACCAGCGCTGCCGCCGCCTCGACGATGACCTCTGCGTCCAAGGTGGGCGATGGCAGCGCCGCACCCGCCGTGTGGGTGTCGAAGGGCACGTAGCGCACCTTCAGCCCGACCCGCACAGCGCGCCGACCCTCCTGGAGGATGTCCTCCCGGACGCGCAGCGCCAGCGCCCGCACCTGCGCCTCGACGTCGGCCCAGTCGGTGAGGTCCTGCTGGAACGTCGTCTCCCTCCCGTGCCCCCGCGCGACCCAGGGCGTGTCATCGACCGGGGAGAGGTCGACGCCGTTGCCGAGGCGGTGGAAGAACGGACCCATCGTCGGACCGAGGCGCTCCGCCAGGACGGCGGGGTCCGACGCCGCCAGCTGACCGACGGTCTCGATCCCGAGGGCCGACAACTTCTTCGCCGTCTTGCGCCCGATCCCCCACAACGCCTCGGTCGGCCGCTCGGCCATCACCTCGACCCAGTTGACCGCGGTCAGTCGGAACATCCCGCGGGGCTTGCCGAACCCGGTCGCGATCTTCGCCCGGAGCCTGTTGTCGCCGATCCCGATCGAGCAGTGCAGGCCGGTGGCCTCGAGCACCGCCGCCTGCACGAGGGCTGCCATCGCCTCCGGGTCGGGCGTCTGCACCCCCAGGAACGCCTCGTCCCAGCCCATGACCTGGACCACGGCGTCGAACGTCCGCAAGGTGTCCATCACCTCGGCCGAGGCTGCCTCGTAGAGCGGCGCATCCACCGGGAGGAACACTGCGTCTGGCAGCCTGAGGGCCGCGATCCGCAACGGCATCCCGGACCCGACGCCGGACTCGCGCGCCTCGTAGGACGCCGTCGACACGACGGCCCGCTCGCTGGGGTCGCCGCGTCCACCGACGACGACCGGCCGACCCGCCAGGCTCGGGTCACGCAGGACCTCGACGGCGGCCACGAACTGGTCGAGGTCGACGTGCAGGACCCAGCGCATGGACGATTCAAGCACGCGGGGCGAGCGACCGGCATACCTCAGGCCTCCCGCACGCAGGCCTCCCGCACGCAGGCCGGGTGCGCAAGGTATGCCGGGTGCTCACCCGCGCGGTCGGTCAGCCGAGGCTGTTCTTGCCGAGGAAGTCCTTCGCCACGGCAGAGGCGTCCTTCTTGTCGACGTCGACCTGCTTGACGAGGTCGGCCAGCGTCGGGGTGTCAAGCTTGGCCGAGACGGCGTTGAGGGCAGCGGTGACAGTGTCGTTCACCTTGTCCTTGCGCACGAGCGGGACCACGTTGTCGGAGCCGAAGAGGAGCTTCGGGTCCTCGAGGGTGATGAAACCATTGGTCACGATCGACGGGTCGGTGCTGAAGATCAGGCCGACCTGCGCCTGACCGCCGAGGAGGGCGTCGACGATGGCCTTGCCCTTGAGGGGACGCAGCTCCTTGAGCGTGATGTCGTACTGCGACTTCAGACCGGGCATGCCCTGGGCGCGCGACTGGAACTCCGGCGGAGCGGCCACGGTGATCTCGCCCTCCTTCGCCTTGAGATCGGCGATGGACTTCAGCGAGAACTTCGCGGCGACGTCCTTGGTGACGACGAGGGAGTTCTTGTCCTCCGCCGTGGACTTGTCGAGGGCGACGAGATCGGCCGGGAGGGCCGTCTTGAGTGCCGTGTAGACACTGTTGGGGTCGTTGTTCTGGGAGTTGCCCTTGAGGAAGGTCAGCAGCGAGCCGGTGTATTCCGGGACGATGTCGATCGACTTGTCCTGCAGGGCCTTGAGGTAGACCTCACGGCTGCCGATGTTGGGCCGCGTCTTGACGTCGACACCCTTGGCCTTGAGGGCGCCGGCGTAGATCTCGCCGAGCAGCTGGGACTCGGAGAAGTCCGCAGAACCCACCGTGATCGTCGAGGACGCACTGCCTCCCGTGGCGCCGGCATCGGCGGCCTTCGTCGGGTCGGAGCCGCCGCCACAGGCCGCGAGCGTCAGCGCCGCGACCGCCGTAGCAGCCGTGAGCATGATCGTGCGCTTCATACGAGTTCTCTCTTCTTCTCGACGGGAGGGTCGGTGGGCACGGGGACACGAGCGCCCCCCTCTTCGGTGGGGTCAACCAGACGGTTGCCCCGAAACTTCCCGGTCAGACCGGGGGAGACGACCGAGCGCTGGACGAGGGCCAGCCCCCCGTCGACGACGAGGGCGAGCACGGCGACGAGCAGGGCCCCGCCGGCCATCTGGGCGTAGTCACTGACGGCGAGACCGTCGATGAGGAAGCGGCCCAGCCCGCCGAGGCTGATCGCCGCGGCGATGGTCGCGGTGGCGATGACCTGCAGCGTGGCGCTCCGCACTCCCGACAGGAGCAGCGGGAGCGCGCACGGCAGCTCCACGTGGCGCAGCACCTCCGGGCCGGTCATGCCCATCCCCCTGGCGGCGTCGCGCGCCGCCGGGTCGACCTCGGTGATGCCGGAGAAGGTCCCCGACAGGATGGGCGGGACGGCGAGCAGGACGAGGACGAGGACGCTGGGAATGACGTAGGCGAGGTCGCTGGAGATCCTCGGCCCGATCCACATCGACACCGCGAAGAGCAGGCCGAGGCTGGGGACAGCCCGCAACGAGTTCGCCACGGCCACCGCCCATTTGCCGTGACCGCTGTGTCCGACGTAGATGCCGACGGGGATGGCGATGGCTGCCGCGATGACGAGGCTGATCGCGGAGTACTCGAGGTGCTCGACGATGCGGCGCAGGATGCCCTGGTTGCCGGTCCAGTGCGCAGGGTCGGTGAGCCACTGCAGGATGCCGTTGATCACCCCCTCACCCCCTCACTCGCTGCCACGGGGTCAGGGCCCACGCCCCGGCGCGGATCAGCGTGTCGAAGGCCAGGGCGAGCAGGACGCACCCGACGATCCCGACGATGATCTCGGTGGGGAACGAGCGCTGGTAGCCGTCGGTGAGGTAGTAGCCGAGCTGGGGGAAACCGACGAGCGACGAGACGCTGACGATGCTGACGTTGCTGACCGCCGCGACCCGCAGGCCGGCGGCGATCACGGGGATCGCCAGCGGGAGGTCGACCTTCACGAGCTGGCCGAGACCGGTGAACCCCATGGCCGTGGCGGCCTGCCGGGTCGACTCCGACACCGCGCCGAGCCCGTCGGCGACGGTCCGCACGAGCAGCGCGAGGGTGTAAAGGGTCATCGCCACGTAGACGTTGGCGGTGTCGAGGATGCGGGTGCCGAGCACCAGTGGCATGAGGATGAAGAGGGCGAGGCTGGGGATCGTGTAGAGCAGGCCACTGCCGGCGATGATCACTCCGTAGAGGCGCGAGCTGCGCCGGGCCAGCCACCCCAACGGCAGGGCGAGGACCAGACCGACGACGAGCGGTATGCCGGCCAGCAGACTGTGCTGCCCGGCATACCTCGCGATGTCGCCGAGGTGGTCCAGGACCCAGGTCACCGGGCGTCCTCGGGCTGGCGCTCGGCGGTGCCGGCCTCGGGCCGCCGGGTCTGCTCGATCGCCGTGAGGACCTGGTGGGCCCGGACCGTGCCGACGAACACACCGGAGGCATTGACGAGCACCCCCCGGCGGGCGGGGGAGGACAGTGCCGCGTCGAGGACGTTGCGCAGGGGCCCCCCGGCGGCGGCGACCGTGCCGCCGCGATGGAGGGTCTGCCGGTCGATGGGAGCGCTGAGGCGGTCCGGCTCGACCCAGCCGAGGGGGTGGCGGTCCTCGTCGACGACGAGGAGCCAACCGTCGAGGGAGGCGGCCCGAGCCTCGGCGGGCGTCGCCCCGAGGCCGATCGTCGGCTCGGGGCTGAGCGGCAGAGGGGGGGCCTCGTGGAAGCCGAGCGCCCGGTAGCCGCGGTCGCGGCCGACGAAGTCCGCGACGAAGTCGTCGGCGGGGTGAGCCAGCAGGTAGGCGGGGTCGGCCACCTGGGCCAGCACTCCCCCGACGCGCAGGACCGCGACCTGGTCGCCGAGCTTGATTGCCTCGTCGATGTCGTGGGTCACGAAGAGGATGGTCTTGTCGAGGTCGGCCTGGAGTCGGAGGAACTCGTCCTGCAGCTGCTCGCGGACGATGGGGTCGACCGCCGAGAACGGCTCGTCCATCAGCATGATCGGCGGGTCGGCGGCGAGCGCGCGGGCGACGCCGACGCGCTGCTGCTGGCCGCCGGAGAGCTGGCTGGGGTAGCGCTTCGCGAAGGCGAGGTCCAGGCCGACCCGCTCGAGCAGCTCCATCGACCGCTTCTCGGTCTTGCGCCGGTCCCACCCGAGCAGGCGCGGGACGGTGCCGACGTTGTCGACGACGGTCCGGTGCGGGAACAGCCCCGCGTGCTGGATGACGTACCCGATGCCCCGGCGCAGCGCGGCCTCGTCGAGCCTGGCCGTGTCCTGGTCGTCGAGCCAGATGGAGCCGGACGTCGGCTCGATCATCCGGTTGACCATCCGCAGCGTGGTCGTCTTGCCGCAGCCCGAGGGCCCCACGAGGACGGTGATCTGCCCGGACGGGGCCTCGAGCCGGAGCCTGTCGACCGCCGTCGTACCCCCGGGGTACTGCTTCGACACCGTTTCGAAGCGAATCATGCAGGCCAACCTAACCGAGGCGTGCGACATCGGCCGTCGCGCAATGTCTCTGTCAGATAACTGTGAGAACCGGTTCTGATGATGCCCTGCCGCCGAGGCGTTCAAACGTCGCCTCGCCGTCGAGCTCGGCGGGCGGGGCGTGCGAGCCGCGCAGGAAGCCCGCGGTGAGCTGGTCCCAGGTGCGCCACCGGTGGAGCA
The DNA here is from genome assembly GCF_046595215.1 of Lapillicoccus sp. Lineage (NCBI taxonomy): Bacteria > Bacillati > Actinomycetota > Actinomycetes > Micrococcales > Intrasporangiaceae > Lapillicoccus > Lapillicoccus sp. The sequence continues at coordinate 12,404 of NZ_JBKJPP010000212.1, forward strand.
TGGCGTGCATCTCCCCCCGCAACCCGACGAAGGAGGCGAGCCGGCCGCTGGCCTGCAGCGTCTCGACGACCTGACGGCTGGCCTTCGGGGAGGTGATCCGGTCGGCGAGCCCGTGGATGACGAAGAGGCGCAGCCCGGGGTGGGGCTGGACCTCGTCGCCCCCACTGACCCAGGGCGCGAGCCCGACGATGTCGTGCACGCGTTCGTCGTGGCTGAGCCGCAGGGCGACGCGCCCGCCCATCGAGTGGCCCACCAGCGCGATCGGCACCCCGGGGTAGCGCGACTCGATGGCGTCCAGGGCTGCCCGGGTGTCCGCCACGGGGCTCTGCTCGGCGCCGTTCCAGCCCCGCACGGCATACCGGAGCCGCACGACGGCGAGCTCACCGCCGCCGGCCCGGCCGATGTTCCACGCGATCGGGATCATCCGGAGCACCGCGAGGTTGGTCCAGCTGGCGGGGCGCCTGCTGGAGTCCTGACCGCCGTGCAGGACGAGCACCACCGCCCGGGGGTCGGCGGGGGTCTTGTCCCAGCGCAGGTCGGAGGTCGGCACCGTCCCCACCCTAGATCGGGGGCCTGTCGAAGTTGTCACGACGGGGATTCGTCACGGGTGCCGTCGCCGGATGGGACGGACCGCTCAGACCTCGGTGCGGTGGAAGTTCGCGAACGAGCGGCTTGCGGTCGGGCCGCGCTGGCCCTGGTAGTGCGAGCCGTACTTCGCGCTGCCGTAGACGTTCTCGACCGGGCTCGACAGGCGGAAGAAGCAGAGCTGGCCGACCTTCATGCCAGGCCACAGCTTGATCGGGAGGGTGGCGACGTTGGACAGCTCGAGGGTGACGTGGCCACTGAACCCGGGGTCGACGAAGCCTGCGGTCGCATGGGTGAGCAGGCCGAGCCGCCCGAGGCTCGACTTGCCCTCGACGCGGGCGGCGATGTCGTCGGGCAGGGTGACGGTCTCGAGGATCGACCCGAGCACGAACTCGCCCGGATGCAGGATGAACGGCTCCCCGTGCCCGACCTCGACCAGCCTGGTCAGGTCGGGCTGGTCCTCCGCCGGGTCGATGTAGGGGTACTTGTGGTTGTCGAACAACCGGAAGTACTTGTCGAGCCGGACGTCGACGCTCGACGGCTGGACCATCTCGGGGTCCCACGGGTCGAGCCCGACCCGTCCGCCGTCGATCTCGGCGCGGATGTCCCTGTCGGAGAGCAGCACGAGGGAGAGGTTAGCGCGTGGCAGGTGGTCGGGCCGGCGCCCGTATGCCGTGCGCCTTGGCTGCGCCTGAGCGGTCAGGCCCGCGCCGGGGGATCGGTTATGCTGCGTGACGCGCTGCCGCTGCGGGCGTCTCTCGGGACGATCGAACGGCCACAGCGCGGGCGTAGCTCAATGGTAGAGCGCCAGCTTCCCAAGCTGGACATGCGAGTTCGATTCTCGTCGCCCGCTCCACCCACGAAACGGCAGGTCAGCGCCCTCGAGGCCACTGCCATCGCCGCCCCTCTCCACGAGACTCCCCTGGTCGCGTGCCCACCACGTGCCCTAAGGGGGGCCCACTTACCGCTCACGCTGGCCGCCCTGCTGCGCCGCGGCCATCGCGTTCAGCCGTTCAGCCAGGGGCTAGGATCAATCCTTGGTGTCGTGCTGGTGGATCAACGCTGCCAACACCGTCGAGTGCCCCATCCGCTGTATCAGCTCGCGGGTCGAGGCCCGGCCTGGGCGACCAAGTGGTTCCCCGCGTGCCTTGAGTCGTGGAAGTGGAACCCCGGCGGCAGCCCAGTTTTCGCTACGGCGCCAGCCGTGCCGACATTGGCCCGCCAGTTCCCGCGACGGGGAGTCGCCCCCCTCTCGCCGGCGAAGACCAGGGCCTCCCCACCCGGGGGCACGCGTGCCGCGAGGTGGGCAGCCAACTCGTCCATGAGAACGGCCGGCAGTGTGACCGTCCGCACGCTGTTGTTCTTCGGCGGGGACACCACCGGCCTTCCACCAACCTCGATCAGACTCCGGTGCACGCACGCCAGCCCCTTGGCCAAGTCGAGGTCCCTGCGCCTGAGTGCGATCAGCTCGCCCCACCGCAGACTCGTCAACGCCGCACTCAGCACGAAGACCCGGGTGCTGAGGACCAACGGCCCGTGCCAAGGCGAACACCTGCCGCACCGAGGTAATCGGCCGTTCGGGTGAGTGCGCCGAGTCCGCTCCCTTGAGACGACAAGGGTTACTGCCGATCCGACCATCGTCCACAGCCGTGTTAACCGCGACCCGAGGCAGCCGATAGGCCTTCACCACCACGCCCTCGGACCTTCCCGTCCGCAGCAGTTCGGCACGCCAATTGCGAGCCTTCTCGGTCGACATGCCCCCGAGGGGGACACCGCCAAGTACCGGGCGGATGTGCAACCGGTTCAGCCCTTCGTACAGGTCGCGGGGCCGCGGGCTCAGCCGATGTTCGCTCACCCAGCGCGTGACGTACTCGTCGACCGTGATCCGCCTCAGGTCAGGATCCAGCCACTCCCCTCGCAGCATCTCCGACTGCTTGACCGCCAGCCACGCCAGCGCGTCAGCCTTGATCCGGAACGTCCTCGGGACCGTTCGCCGCAGCCCATCTACCCCCAGGTAAGCGGCCCTGCCAACGGCCCGACGGCAACCGCCGCACCGACCCCCAATCCCGTCGCTTCCGACCGCTGCTCCCCGTCGCCCCGGTCACGTCAGCCGGCTCCGGTAGGCCCGCACGACCGGCTCGACGATCCCTGCGGCGACGAACTCCTTCAGCGCCGACTCCAGAATCCTCACGAACCGGCCCACGTTGACGAACCGGATCCGCCGATCCGCGACCAGCCGCCGGGGGAACTTCTTCCCCACCCCATCCGGCGGGCGGCCTCATCCAAGTCCAGCCCTATGTCCATGCCTGCCCCTTTGCACTCGTCCCTGGCACGGTCCGATCGGACCCTGCTGGAATCATCATCACCAAGGCCCCGCCGGCGGACCTCCGGCGGGAGACTTGGCTCGGTTCAATACGTCCTCACCGACGGTGACGACACAACATCGGCAGAGCGACGACAAAATCGGGCCGCAGAATCAGCCGACCTTGAACTGGCTCATGAGCATGTGGTCTTCGTGTTCGAGGATGTGGCAGTGGAACATGTAGATTCCGGTGAAGTCCGGGAACTGGGTTCGCACTGTCACGCTGGACCATGACGGGACGTTGATGGTTTCCTTCCACTCCGAGTTCGGTCCGCTGCTGCTGGAGTTGGCGCCGCTGACGACTTGGAAGTTGATGTCGTGCATGTGGATCGGGTGATCCTGTCCTGACTTGTTTTGGAAGGTCCACTCTTCGGTGGCGCCGAGCGCGACATTGGCGTCGACCCGGGCCGAGTCGTACATCTTGCCGTTGAAGGTCCACATGCCGTCGCGCTGCTGCTCGATGGTGAAGGTGCGTCGGACGCTGACCGCTGACGCGCTCAGTGGGGTGAATGGCCGCAGGGTCGCCGGCACTGTGCTGGGGTCGTTGGTCGAGCTGTTGACGTCGAACCTCATGATGTCGGTGGCTCCGTTCCAGCCCGAGTTGTTGCGGAGGGTGACCGACGTGCCGACCGGGACGTTGCCGAAGTCGACGACGACGTCGGCACGTTCGGCTGGCGCCAGGGTGATCGAGGACTGGGCGTAGGGCTTGGACAGCAGGCCGGCTTCTGTGGCGATCTGGGACATGGTCGCACCGTTGGAGAGCGAGAACGTGTAGTACCTGGCGTTGGAGCCATTGAGGATCCGGAACCGGTACTTGTGCGTCGACACCTTGAGATAGGGCTGGGCCGCGCCGTTGACGAACAGGGTGTCTCCCATCAGCCCGGTCCGGTAGTCACTGGATGAAGGGGCGTAGGCCAGGGTGCCGTCGGTGTTGAAGGTCCTGTCCTGGATGGCCAGCGGCACGTCATACGCGCCGTTGGGCAGGTTGAGGGCCTGCTCTTGGGCGTCGGAGATCAGGTACAGGCCGGCCAGGCCCATGTACACGTTCTTGCCGGTGAGGTCCTTGACGTGGTCGTGGTACCACTGTGTCCGGGCGCTCTCGTTGTTCGGGTACACATAGTCCCGGGTCCCACCGACGGGCACCAGGTCAACCGGTCCGCCGTCCGAAGACGGGGCGACGTGCGCGCCATGCAGGTGTGTCGTGGTCGCGAAGCTGAGGTTGTTGATGACGTGCAGCTTGACCTGACGGCCGCTGGTGGCCTTGATCACCGGCCCGGGCCAGGTGCCGTTGTAGGTCCACATCGGGGTGGTCTTGCCCGGAATTACGGACAGGTTCGCCGGCTGTTCGGTGACCGTGTAGTAATCCGTCGTCGCGTCCTGGCTCGTTGGTGACAGGGTCTGCGGGATGGGCAACGGCACAGCGAACGGCGTCGTACAGCCGCTGTTCGCGCAGCCGGTGGACCCGCCGCCCCACGAGCTTGCCGACACCGGCGCCAGCACGACCGCGGCCACCAGCCCGCCAACGACGACGGGCACGACCCGCCCCAGACCGGACGTTCGCAACAGGTTGCCGAAGATCTGCACGCCTTCGCCCCACATCCTGGCTTTTGCGACCCGGACCATAGAAGTAGCCCTTGTCCTGCTGGGGGTCATGCCTGTGTCAGTCATGTCGCCGCCAATCTCCACGATGAGGTCTTGTAGAGGCAGACCGATCCCCGGTTGCCGCTGGTCTTCACCAAAGGGTGGTTTGCGCTGCTTGGGGAAACCTTGGGTTCTCAGTGGTACGTCGCCGGCCTCGACCAGCAAGACGACCGCCTGACCCAGCAGAGTCGGACGTCACCCGGGGGGATCCGGGTCGAGATGACCGAGACCGTCAAGGCAGCACGGCAGCAGTTCCGGGACCCGACGGGCCGTCGAACACGAGCGGGGAGGGTAACGTCCATCTGAGCCACAAGCTCGCAGCGCCAAGCCGGCCCTCAATTCACGCTCGGCGAATGTCGCGCCCACATCGGGGGCGTCGCTTGCCGGGCGGGCCCTCCGACGTTGCTGCGTTGACCTCCATGGGGTCAAGGGCCTAGGTGGACAATCACCCCATGGCTCTGCGAGAAAGCGAAGAAGGGTGGGTCTGCCGAGAATGCGGACGCACACACGTCGGCCTGATCACCTGCTTCGGACCCGACGCACCGCTCGCCTGGCACCGGGCGTCGCTGCCTGCTCGCCTCTTAGGTCGACGATCCCGCAGCTTCTGCCGGGTCAAGACCAACGGCCAGTGGCACTTCTGCGTGCGGGGCCACCTTCGTATTCCGTTGACGGGTCATGCTGACCCCTTCTTCATCTGGAACGTCTGGGTCGAGGTATCGGAGCCCGACTTCCGAGCGCTCACGCGCACACTCGCCGACCCGCGTCGCGTGGCAGCAGACCCGGTGAAAGGCACCCTGGAAACTGACCTTCCGTACACGACACTGACCTCAGGACTTGCCGTTGAGATCCACAACCGCCCGCCCGGTGAAGTCCCGCATGTCCGCATCACCCGGGCAGCCGGTCACCCCCTGCAGGCCGAGCAGGAAGCCGGGATCGACACCCACCGGCTGGCGCAACTCAACAGCGACCTCCTCGCCTCAGCCGGACCCTAGGCCAGCAGCCGAGCACGTCGGAGACCTGCGTTCGACACTCACCTGCGAGCCGCCGACCCGTCTTGCGCATCCGCCCGACTCCGGACCGCATCAAGGGCGCTGAGGCGTCGCTCCGCGATGGACTCCGTCCACTCTTGACCCGGCCACTCCGCCGGGCTCTTGTGCTCCGCTATGGGTACGGTGGCTCTCTCTGCACAAACTGACTGAGCTGCACTACCGTCGCCGACACCACAGACTCGAGTCTGAGGCGATCGTGCGGTAGACAACCACCGATCATTGCGCTGCCAGACAGGGGCCGAGATGGATCCCACCCGACTCATGCTTCGGATCTGGGTCGTCTTCATGCCTTTCCTGATCGTGACGGCCGCCAGTCACTCTGTGACCAAATGGCGCACTGGGCAGCACGACGTGGTCACTCTCATCGAGGGACCCATCATGTACGCGGTGTGCCAGGTCGCGTTTCACATGGCCCGCCCGCGGGCTGGCATCCCAGCCAGGCGACGCAACCTGTGGTTCTGGACGTAAGCGTAAGCGTCTCCCACGCCATCGCCACCGACAGATAGGACGGGGACTGTAACCGCCGCATGGCTGAACCCGACGACCTGGGCGGCGGCCCGAACTCCGTGCCCCCCGGTGCCCCCGGAGGCTGGTGGGGGAGGCTCTCACCTATCAACAGATGCCACCAGGACGGCCCGAACTCGTAATGAGCGCGTTCGCCTCCACAAGCCGGCGAACGTTCCGAGTGACCAACTGAGGGACAATCGCACCCGACAGACCCGGATGACCATGGACGCGTAGACACTCCTTCCGTGCTCGGACGACCAGCGAGACCGCCCGCAAGTCTGCTTCGGGACAAAGCACCCGCAAGTCTGCTTCGGGACAAAGCAGCTGGGCCGTGCCCCATCCGTGCCCAACGAGCGGCTAGCGCCGAGTATCAGCAGTCAGCAGCGGCACGACTCCCCGAGCATCTCGACCTTGGTTGGGCTCGCTTCCCAAGCTGGACAGGCGAGTTCGATTCTCGTCGCCCGCTCCACACCCAAAGCTGCGCGTCAGGAGGACCTCGGCCAGGAGAATGCCGGCGTCGCTCCATTCTGGCAAGAAACGGATGTCCCGCGTCGGGCGCGGAACACCTGGGCCGGGTGGACGGGCCACGGCCGGCTCGGCGACGTGACGCGTCCCTGACGTCCGTGTCGACCTCCAGCAGGCTCGGCGACTCGGGGTCAGGTTGACGCAGCGTCAGGGCACCTGACGCGGTCTGCAGGGGGCGTCAACCGGCTTGACGCTGAGTCAACCGTGGGGCCGCCCGCCTCCCTGTTGGCCCGTGACCGACCAACGGCTCGACGCGGGGCAGGACGACGTCACTTCACGCAGGGGATCCCGCCGCCGGAGAGCGCCGACAGGGCCGTGGGCGGAGGGACTGACGTCCCCGTCACCGGCACGGGGGTGGCTGGCGCCGCAGCGGACCCGGTCGGCGTCGACCCGGAGGACTTCGTGCCCGAAGACTTCCCGGTCGGCGTCGGCGTCGGCGTCGGCGTCGGCGTCGGCGTCGAACCCTGCGGGCTCAGTAGCTGTTTGACGGTCGCCCGGATCTGCTCGAGGTTGACGACATTGACGTCCTCGCCGCGACTGTTCTTGCCGAAGCGCTCGATCGGCAGCGTGAAGAAGGTGACGTTGCCACCGGCCATCTGCGATGCCTGCTGGGCGAACGCCAGCAGGTCGAGGCCGCTGTCGATGGCGGTGTTCTGCTTGGTGACGTCGAGGATCCCGGAAAGTTTGAGCGGGTTGGCGAGGGTGCCGGCCTGCTTGAGCTGGGTGGCCAGCGAGACGATGAAGGCCTGCTGACGGCGCTCGCGGTCGAGGTCGGTGAAGTTCAGCTCCGGGTGCTTCTCGTCGCGTCGCTGACGAACGAAGGCGACGGCCTGGGCGGCGTCGATCTGCTGCTCCCCGGCCTTGAAGTCGGCGCCGGAGTAGCGGTCCTGGGTGTCGCTCGTGACGCACACGGTGATCGGCTGGACCACCTGCGCGAGCTGGTAGAACGCGGCCATGGTCACCTCGACGAAGTGGTCGATGTGAATGCCCCCGAGGAAGGTCTGCACGGTCTCGATCTGAGCCGTGCGCCCGGCGTCACGCTGCTTCTGCTGACGCGTCGTCGCGTCGAGCGACGAGTCACGGACGAGAGCCTTCGAGGCCTGGTCGAAGGCGAGCCCGTAGGCCTGCTTGATCTTGCCGGTGCACTGGCCGTCGGGGCAGCCCGCGAGCGCCACCTCGTCGTCACGCGGGATCGAGATCTCCGTGGCCCGGCTCCCGTCACCGGGGACGTGCAGCAGCATCAGGACGTTGGCGTTCAGGCCGCCGTCCTTCTGGTCGCCCGCGTGGAGCGCGTCGTAGATGTCCTGGGGCAGGGCCTTGCCGTTCTCGTCCAGCCGGCTGTCGAGCCCCATGATGAGGATGTTGGTGTCAGCGCTCGGCGTGGCGGCCGCGTCGGGGGCGACGAGCACGTCCGACTTCTTGATGCCGGTGGACAGGCTGACGTACTGGAACACGGCATACCCGACGACGGCCACGACGGCGGCAACAGCGACGAGCAGGACGGAGCGCCTCGAGGGGAGGGCGCGCATGAGGACTCGCTTCACGATCGACGACAGGGGACCCTCCATCGTCAAGGCCCAACCTGAGTGTTTCCTGAACAGTCCCGGGGTGTCGCCAAGCCGGGTCCCGCGACACGCTCGACGAACAACCCTCTTGCCTTTTGTTACCGGTCGGTAGCATCATGGGTGTTACCGGCTGGTAACCCGCCGGGACGGGGGACTGCCACAGGCCCACCCGGCATACCGAGAGACATACCGAAGAGCTGAGGGGACCCCGCCATGGGCCACTACAAGAGCAACCTGCGTGACCTGGAGTTCAACCTCTTCGAGGTGTTCGGCCGCGGCGACGTTCTCGGGCAGGGGCCCTATGGGGAGGTCGACGCCGACACGGCCCGCGAAATGCTGCGTGAGGTCGCGCGCCTCGCCGAGCACGAGCTCGCCGACAGCCTGCTCGACTCCGACCGCAACCCGCCCGTCTTCGACCCGATGACCCACTCGGTGACCATGCCCGAGTCGTTCAGGAAGTCCTACCGCGCCTACACCGACAGCGGGTTCTGGGCCGTGGACATCCCCGCCGAGCTCGGCGGCACCGTCGTCCCACCGTCGCTGAAGTGGGCCATGAACGAGCTGATCCTCGGCGCGAATCCCTCGATCGCCATGTATGCCGCGTCGTTCGCCTTCGCGAAGATCCTCTACTTCCTGGGCACCGACGAGCAGAAGCAGCTCGCCCAGCACCTCGTCGACGGCCGCTGGGGCGCGACGATGGTCCTCACCGAGCCCGACGCCGGCTCGGACGTCGGCGCCGGCCGCACGAAGGCCGTCCAGCAGCCCGACGGCAGCTGGCACCTGACCGGGGTCAAGCGCTTCATCACCTCGGCCGAGCACGACCTGTCCGACAACATCGTCCACTTCGTCCTGGCCCGCCCCGAGGGAGCCGGCGCCGGCACCAAGGGGCTGTCACTGTTCGTCGTCCCCAAGTTCATGGTGGACAACGCCACCGGGGCCCTCGGTGAGCGCAACGGGGCCTATGTCACCAACGTCGAGCACAAGATGGGCCTCAAGGTCTCGACGACCTGCGAGATCACCTTCGGCGAGCGGGAGCCCGCCGTCGGCACGCTGCTGGGCGGCGTCCACGACGGCATCGCGCAGATGTTCCGGGTCATCGAGCACGCGCGGATGCTGGTGGGCACCAAGGCGATCGCGACCCTGTCGAGTGGCTACCTCAACGCGCTCGACTACGCCAGGCAGCGCGTCCAGGGCGCCGACCTCACCCAGCAGGGCGACAAGGACGCCCCCCGGGTGACGATCACGCACCACCCCGACGTGCGACGTTCGTTGATGCTGCAGAAGTCCTACGCCGAGGGCCTGCGGGCGCTCGTGCTCTACACCGCGACCCAACAGGACATCGTCGACCAGGCCAAGCTCACCTCCGGCTCCGAGGAGCTCGAGAAGGACTCCCCCGCCGACCTCGCCAGCCGCGTCAACGACCTGCTCCTGCCCATCGTCAAGGGCCTCGGCTCCGAGCGGGCCTGGGTGCTCCTCGGCACCGAGTCCCTCCAGACCCTCGGCGGCTCGGGGTTCCTGCAGGACTACCCGATCGAGCAGTACGTCCGGGACGCCAAGATCGACACCCTCTACGAGGGCACGACGGCGATCCAGGGCCTCGACTTCTTCTTCCGCAAGATCGTCCGCGACAAGGGCGTCGCCCTCTCCCAGGTCGCGATGCAGGTGCAGGAGCTGGCCAAGGACCTCGGCGCCCAGGGCGGGGCCCTCGACACCGAGCGCGAGCTGCTCGGCCGGGCCCTGGAGGACGTGCAGGGCATCCTCGGCTACCTGGTGGCCACCGCGTTCGCGTCGGACCCGCGGCAGGAGGGCGCCGACGTGCGCAACGTCTACAAGGTCGGCCAGAACACCTCCCGCTTCCTGCTCGCGGCCGGGGACCTCGTCGTCGGCTGGCTCCTCCTGCGCCAGGCTGCGGTCGCCCACCAGGCCCTCACCACCCGCGGCTCACAACTGTCGCGGCAGGACACCGACTTCTACATCGGCAAGGTCGCAGCAGCCAGGTTCTTCGCCCGCACCGTCCTGCCGCACCTCACCTCCGAGCGGGCCATCGCCGAGGCGACGGACAACTCGCTGATGGACGTCCCGGAGTCCGCCTTCTGAGCCGACGGCGCCCCACGGCATACGAGGCAGGGGCCTCACGCGGCGGCGGAGGTCAGCGAGAACCGGCGAGGGTCGCCAGGAACGGTCAGAGGTTGTCGTCGGTGCGACGCTCCTCGACGACACGGTGCTCGACGTTGCCCTCGTCGATGTTCCTGCGCTCGACGACAGAGGTGTGCGAGGTGTGGGTGCGCTGCCTGTTCTGGATCGTGCCGAAGATCAGGGCGAGCAGCCCACCGGCCATGAGGATGTAGCCGACGACGTCGAGGTTGGTGCCCGCGATCTGGTTGTCGAGGCGAGTGAAGCTGAGGATCGCTCCGACGACCATCAGGAAGATGCCTAGGCCGATACCCATGTGATGCCTCCCGGGAGGGACACGATCCGGCGCGGGGTGCGACCGGACTCGTGCAGTTCGACGATAGTGCTTGATCGAAGGAATACCCACGAACCGGTCCCGCACACGCCGGGGGCACCCCCTGCCGGAAATGGTGGCACGCGGCATGCTCACCGCCGTGGTCGCTGGCGGCGGCCTGCACAAAGACGTGCAGCGTCCGGGTCGGTATGCCGGGTGCGAACCGCAGCGTCCGGGTGAGCCCGGGCCGGGCTTCCCGGCTCAGCGGACGTGGTCGGGGATCCGGCGGTCGTCGAGCACGGGGAAGGACTCGCGCCACGCGTCGACGGCGCTCATGTCGATGTCGACGGACAGGACCTCCTCGCCCGTGCCGGCCATGGCCAGGGCCTCGCCGGTGGGCGAGACGACCTGTGAGTGGCCGCCCATCTCGTGCCCGGAATGGGTGCCGGCGGTGTTGCAGGCAATGACGACGCACTGGTTCTCGATGGCCCGCGCGTGCGCGAGGAGGGTCCAGTGCTGGACTCTCGGCCGGGGCCACGCCGCGGGGATGACGAAAAGCGTGGCGCCGAGGTCGAGCTGCGCGCGGTAGAGCTCGGGAAAGCGCAGGTCGTAGCACGTGGACAGCCCGGCGCGGACCGTGCCACCACCGCCGTCGGGCAGGTCCATCATGACCAGCTCCTCCCCCGCCTCCATGAGCCGGGGTTCGCCTGTCCCGAAACCGAACCGGTGGATCTTGCGGTAGGTCGCCGCGAGCACGCCGTCGGGGCCGAAGACGAGCGACGTGTTCCACAGGTCCTTCCCGTCGCGGCCGACGGCGGCGCCGGACGTGGTCTCGACGATCGAGCCGGCGTGCAGCGTGACGCCCGCCTCGCGGGCGGCCACGGACATGGCCTGCGCCACCGCGCCCTGCGTCGTCTCGGCCCGCTCCGGCCAGTGCCGGTAGTCGAACCCGCCTGCGGCCCACAGCTCCGGCAGGACGACGAGGTCGTGCCCGCGCTGCTCACGCACGAGCGCGGACACCCGCACGAGGCGGTCGGCGACGCTCTCGTCGTCGCCGTAGGCGAGCTGGATCAGGGCGACCTTCATGTCCGCGCTCCTAGGTGGTGGTGTCTGTGTCGTTGGTGTTGGTGGTGTTGGTGGTGGAGGGCTGGCGGGGGCGGCCCTGGTCGGCCAGGGTCTTCAGTCGCGCGTTGTATGCCGTGAGGTCGGCGTCCCCGTCGCGGGCCGCCTGGCGGTCGGTGCGCCTGGTCTCCAGCGAGTCGCTCCGCACCCAGGCCAGCACGACGAGCAGGGCCAGGACCAGGGTCGGGACCTCGCCGATCCCCCACGCGAGCGCACCCCCCTGCTGCTGGTCGGCGACCGGGTCAGGGATCCAGGGCACCCGCAGCTGGCCGAAGAAGTCGGGCGCCAGCAGGGTCGTGCCCGTCATCAGCCCGACCCCGAAGAAGGCGTGGAAGGAGATCGTCACGAGCAGGATGATGAGGCGCAGGGAGGGCGACCACTTGGGCGGGCCCGGGTCGATGCCCACCAGGACCCAAGCGAAGAGGTAGCCGGTGACGAGGAAGTGGGCGATCATCAGCACGTGCCCGGTGTGGGTCTCGAGGGCCAGCTGGAACAGCGGTGAGTAGTAGAAGACCGCCAGGCTGAAGAAGAAGAGCGCCGCGGCCACGACCGGGTTGCCGAGGACGCGCAGCAGCCGGGAGTGGGTGAGCCCGAGGAGCAGCTCGCGCGGGCCGAGGCTGCCGTCCTTGCGGGCCGGCAGGGTCCGCAGGCCCAGCGTCACCGGGGCGGCGAGCGCGAGGAGGAGCGGGGTGGCCATCGCTACGAACATGTGCTCGATCATGTGCCAGGAGAAGGAGATCCGCCCGAGCACCCCCGGGGCGCCGCAGACAGCCCACACGAGCACGGTCCAGCCGAGGACCCAGGCCGCCGCGCGACCGATCGGCCACGAGTCTCCGCGACGCCGGAGGCGCACGACGCCGACGACGTAGAGCAGCACCGCGACGACGGCGACGACGCCCCAGAGCCAGTCCCACCGCCACAGGGTCAGCCACGTCGTGGTCGAGGGGGCGATGGGCTCGCGGTAGCCGGTGAGGCTCTCGGCCACCGTCGCCGGCAGGGGGGCCTCCGGGGCCGTCCCGGGGCTCCGAGCGAGGGCGGTGGCGAAGCCCACCGCGACCCCCATCACCAGCACCTCCACAGCGGCGAAGCGGCCGAACAGCCCGTTGCCGGTCGGGTCGTTCGTCAGCCGCGCGACGATGCGCCGCCGGTGGAGCAGGCCGAAGCCGCCGAGCACGACGAGGCACCCGGTCTTGACCAGGACGAGGCTCCCGTATGCCGTGAAGAGGTTACCGAGACCGCCGAGCCGCACGACGGCGCTGACGACTCCGGACACTCCCACCGCGACGAAGCACCAGAGAGCAAGGCTCGAGTAGCGGGCGATCACGGCCGGTAACCGCGTGCCGAGCAGGGGACGTAGCACGACCAGGGCGAGCAGTCCTCCGACCCAGAGCGTCACCCCGACGAGGTGGGCGGCCAGGGCGTTGACCGCGGTCTCGTGGTCGGCGCTGCCGGCAGCGTGCCCGGCGAGCGCGAGGGGCAGCACGGCGAAGAGGGCAATGAAGGCCGCCGCGGCGAGGGCCTTGCGGGTCAGGGCCACGGCCGCGACCGTCGTGGCGAGCGCCGCGAGCCCTGCGCTGAGGATCCCCACCCGCAGGGTCTCGAGCGACCAGACGAACGCCTGGAACTGCGGCCAGAACTGCGAGCTGCCCAACGGGGTGCCCGCCGCGTCGGAGAAGGCGAGCACGACACCCAGCAGGCCGGAGACGACCCAGACGACGCCGCTGGCCACCGCGAGCCGCCCGGCGGCGAGCATCACCGACGGCTGGCCCTTGCCGGGCAGCAGCAGGGCGCCGACGACGAGCAACCCGATCGTCAGGGAGGCCGAGAGGTCGTGGACGACGCGCAGCAGGGGCAGCCCCCACCGGACGACGGCCCCGACGTCCTCGATCCCCGCGACGGCCGGGACGGCTGCCCCGCCGATGACGACGGCGACCGCGCAGGCGGCCAGCGAGACGAGCACGACACCCAGCGCCGGGATCCGGGACGGGGCCACGCTGCCCTTCGTCGTGCTCGTCGTGCCCGTTGTGGTGGTGGCCATGCCCACCAGCGTAAGTACAGTGGCCGCATGCCCATGCATCCGGCACCGCCCACCGACCTCGCCGGGCTCATCGACGCCTACGAGCACACCGTGCAGGCCGTCATCGATCTGGCGCAGACCTGCTCACCGGACGACTTCGACCTGCAGACCGAGTGTCCGGGATGGACCGTCAAGGACCAGGTCAGCCACATCGTGGGCATCGAGTCGTGGCTCGACGGCGCGGAGCCCCCCTCCCTCGAGCTCCCCGAGATGCCGCACGTCAGAAGCGAGATGGGCAGGTTCATGGAGCTCTTCGTCCATGAGCGACGTCCCCTCGACGGGTCGGACGTCGCGGGTGAGCTCGAGGACGTGCTCGCCAGCCGGATGTCCGCGCTGCGCGACCCGGCGCTGACCGCCGACTCGGTGGTGCGTGGCCCGTTCGGGCCGACGACCGCCACCGAGGCCCTGACCCTGCGGGTCGTCGACATCTGGGTGCACGAGCAGGACATCCGCGCGGCGATCGGACGTCCCGGCAACCTCGACTCCCCCTCCGCGGCGGCCTTCGTCAGCGCGATCATCCGGTCGCTGCCCCGCATCGTCGCCCGCGACGCGGCCGTGCCCGTGGGCGAGGCCGTGCTCTTCGACATCACCGGCCCCGTCGTCGGTCGCGCGGGGGTCCGGGTCGTCGAGGGGGAGGACGGACGGCCGCAGGGCGAGGCGCTCTTCACCGGCGACACCCGCGACAGCAGCACCGACGGCCTGGGTGGGACGACCTCGATCATCCTGTCGACCGACGCCCTGACCCGGCGTGCTGCCGGCCGCCGGGCCGTCGACGAGATCATCTTCACGGTGCACGGGGACGAGGCGCTGGCCCGCTCGGTGCTCGAGCGCCTGGTGATCATGCCCTGACCCCGGCCTGGTTCCCGGGACCGAGATGGTTGTTTGACGCATGCACATTCCCGTGAGATAGTTGCGTGGTTCAAGCAACTAACCATGAGGGGCCGTCCGGTGCCAGTCAGACGCGAGACCGCCGAATCGATCGCCACGACGCTGGGGCGGGTCATGAAGGTCATGACGGCCATGCGCCACCACGCACCCCGCCAGCACGACGCGGTGGACCCCTCGCACTATCCGCTGCTCTTCACCCTCGCGAGCGATCCGCGTCGCGTGTCGGTGTTGGCGGAGATGATCCACTCGGACGTCTCGACGGTGAGCCGTCAGGTGTCCCACCTCGTGCAGCACGGCCTGATCGCGAAGATCGACGACCCGGAGGACGGCCGGGCCCAGCTCCTCTCGCTCAGCCCCACCGGCAGCGAGGTCATCGAGCGGCTCATCCGCGCCCGCGGCGAGTGGTTCGAGGCCCTGCTCTCCACCTGGAGTGACACGGACGCGCAGTCGTTCGCCCACCTCCTCACCCGCTTCGGCGACGACGTCGAAAGCTTCAAGGCCGGCCTCGGCGCCGCCCCGCCTCTTCCATCCCCCCAGGAGCACTGACATGGCAACCGCCAACCCGGCTCGGATCGACGCCGAGCCCAGTGGGCCACTGACCCACCGCCAGATCCTCACCATCCTCGTCGGCCTGATGATGGGGATGTTCCTTGCCGCGCTCGACCAGACCATCGTCGCGTCGGCCATCCGGGTCATCGCCGACGACCTCAAGGGTCTCTCGGCTCAGGCGTGGGTCACCACGGCATACCTCATCACCTCGACGATCGTTACGCCGCTCTACGGCAAGCTGTCCGACATCTACGGGCGCAAGCAGTTCTTCATCGCCGCCATCACGATCTTCACGATCGGCTCGATGCTCTGCACGCTCGCCACCTCCATCGGCACCCTCGCGGCCTACCGCGCCGTCCAGGGCCTCGGCGCCGGCGGTCTCTTCTCGCTCGCGCTGGCCATCATCGGCGACATCGTCCCGCCGCGTGAGCGCGCGAAGTACCAGGGCTACTTCCTCGCCGTCTTCGGCACCTCCAGCGTCCTCGGCCCGGTCATCGGCGGGTTCTTCGCCGGCCAGACCACGATCCTCGGCGTGACCGGCTGGCGCTGGGTCTTCCTCGTCAACGTCCCGATCGCGATCGCGGCGCTCTTCGTCGTCACGCGCACCCTGCACATCACCCACCGCCGGCTCGACCACCGCATCGACTGGTGGGGCGCCGTGGCGCTGACCGTCGGGCTCGTGCCGCTGCTCATCGTGGCCGAGCAGGGCCGCGCCTGGGGCTGGGGATCCACGAACGCTGTGCTCTGCTACGGCGTCGGCGTCCTCGGCGTGATCGGCTTCGTCCTCGTCGAGCGCGCCATGGGCGAGGAGGCGCTGATCCCCCTTCGCCTCTTCGCCAACCGCACCGTCGGTGTGGCCTCCATCGCCTCCGTCTTCATCGGCATGGGCATGTTCGGTGGCCTCGCCGCCCTGCCGCTCTACCTCCAGATCGTCAAGGGCGCCTCGCCCACGGCCGCCGGCCTGATGCTGCTGCCGCTGACCCTCGGCATCATGACCGGCTCGATCTTCTCCGGCCAGATGATCTCGAGGACGGGCCGCTACCGCCAGTACCCGATCATCGGCACCGGGCTGCTCGTGGCGTCGATGTTCGCCTTCCACTACGTAGGGGCGGACACCCCGCTCTGGCCGACGATGATCATCATGGTGTTCTTCGGGATGGGCCTCGGCTTCAACTTCCAGCCGCTCACTCTCGCCGTCCAGAACGCCGTCAGCCCTCGGGACATCGGGGTGGCCACCTCATCGGCGACCTTCACCCGCCAGATGGGTGGCACGCTCGGCACGGCTGTCTTCTTGTCGATCCTCTTCTCGAAGGCCGCGGAGAACATCCCGGCTGCCTATGCCTCTGCCGGCAGCACGCCCGCGTTCGTTGCTGCTGCACAGAACCCGCAGGGTGACCCGGCAGCGAACGCCAGCTTCCTGCAGGGACTGAGGGCTGCGGCAACCGACGGGGGCGCCGCCTTCAACACTGCCCTGAGCGACTCGTCATTCCTGCAGAAGATCGACCCGCGGCTGGCGCACCCCTACCTCGAGGGCTTCTCGCTGTCGATGCAGACGGTGTTCCTCGTGGCCTCAGCCATCCTCGTCATCTCGTTCGCCGTCGCCTGGTTCCTTCCCCACGTGGAGCTGCGCAGCGGGTCGTCCTACGACGAGCGCGGCAAGGCCGACCGGGAGGCCGACAAGGCCGAGCTGGTCAGGGTCGGCGGTGCCTCGGACAAGGAGTCGCGCGCTGACGTCCAGCACGACGCCGCGAAGCACGACGCCACGCAGACCGACGTCTCGCCGGACAGCCGCCCAGCACGCAAGCCCGGACGGCACCGGGCGGAGCGCGGCGAACAGCTGGCCTGACCCGGCCGCCCCCACCGGTGGCCACGGCATACAGCTGACACACCACGCACGAGGGCCCGGTCACCGCAGTCGGTGACCGGGCCCTCCTGCGTGCGGGGTAGCGTCGCGGGCATGACCCCCTCCCCCGCCCTCCCGTCCGCCGCCCGGCCATGAGGCGCAGCGTTGCGGCCGTGGGTCGCGCCTCGGTCGGGCAGGTGTGGGAGCGGTATGCCGTTCTCGCCGATTGGAGCTCGTGGTCGCCCCCGATCCGGCGCGTCGAGGCATCGGGCGCCCGGCTCGTGGCGGGCCTGACCGGGGTGGTCCACGGACCCCCGGGGGTGCGCATCCCGTTCGTCGTGGACGCCGTTGACGAGGTGGCGCACACCTGGAGTTGGCACGTCAGCGTCGGAGTCCTACGGGTCGACCTCGAGCACGAGGTGCTGGCCACGAGCGCGGGCGGATCGGCGGCCACGCTGGTCGTGGACGGGCCGTTGCCCGTGGCGCTGCTCTATCCCGAGGTCGCACGGATCGCCCTCACCCGCCTCGTCGCCGGGTAGCGCTCAGCACACGGCGCTCAGCGAGCAGCGGGGGTGGGCGCCGTGCGCTCACGGAGCCGGTCGGCCCGGGCCAGCCGTCGCCACCCGGCGAGGGCAGTGAGAAGCGCGCCGAGACCGGCGAGCACGGGGACGAGGTAGGCCTCGTGGGCTCCGAGGCGTTCAACGGCGGCGCCACCCAGGGCCGAGCCCGCCGAGATCCCGACGATGAGGCCGGTGAGCACGATCGTCATCCCCTCGTTGAGCATCGCCGTCGGCACCAGGCGCTGGGCCAGGCCCATGCTCGTGATCAGGGTCGGCGCAGTGGCGACGCCGGCGACGGCCATGACGACGGCGAGCGGCCACAGACCGTTGACGAACAGGACGGGCAGCTCGAGGACGAACATGCCGGCCGTACCGACGACAAGGCGGGTGACGATCGACGAGCGGAAGACCCTCGTCCCGAAGACGACCCCCGAGGCGGCTGAACCCAGGGCGAAGAGGGCGAGCATCACCGACGAGAACCCCTTGCTGCCGGCGCCATCCGCGACGGCGATCGTCACGACCTCGTTGCCTCCGAAGATCACGCCGGTCATCACCATGACCATCGACACGACGACGAGCCCGGGCCGGCGGGCCGCCACCCCCTCCGGACGGTGGTCGCGGTGGACGACCGTCGGTTCGCTCGAGCGGGCCGAGCAGAAGAGCAGGGTGCCCGTCAGGTAGCCCACCCCAGCGAGCACGAGCCCCGCCTCGGGCAGGACGAGGGTGCTCACCACGACGGCGAGCACCGGGGCGACGACGAAGGACAGCTCGTCGAGGACCTGCTCGAACGACATCGCGACGTGGAGGGTGGCCTCGTCGCCGTCGCAGATCTGGTTCCACCGGGCCCGCGACATGGTGCCGAGGCTGGGCACCCCGGCCGAGAGGGGGTAGAACACGAAGAGCGTCCAGATCGGGGCGTCCAGGATCGAGCAGGCCACGGTGGCCGCGATCATCAGCGTGGAGAAGGCGACGAGGGGGATCGCGACGCGCCGCTGCCCGTGCCGGTCGACGAGCCCTCCGATCACCGGCGCGAGGACGGCGAGGGCGAGCAGACCGACCGCCGATACTGCCCCGGCGAGACCGTAGGAGTCGTGCCGGGTCGCGACCATGACGACGACGGAGATCCCGAACATCGCCGCCGCCAGCCGCCCCAGGGCGGCGCCGACAATGAACCGGTCGGCGCCGGGCACGGCGAACAGGGGGTGGTAGGCGGACAGCATGGTGGGACCTGGGGGATCAGCCCCAGACGAGACCCCGACTCGGGTCCTCGAGGATCGCGGCAACGTCGGAGAGGAACCGGCTGCCGAGCTCGCCGTCGATGAGCCGGTGGTCGAAGGAGATCGCCAGCTGGGTCACGTGTCGGACCGCGATCTCGTCGTTGGCGTCGGTGTCGGTGACGACCCACGGCTGCTTGCGGATCGCGCCGAAGCAGACGATCGCGCTCTCGCCGGGGTTGATGATCGGCGTGCCGCTGTCGACCCCGAAGACCCCGACGTTGGTGATCGTCATCGTGCCGCCGGCCATGTCGGCAGGCTGGGTGCGTCCCTCCCGGGCCGTCGCGGTGAGCGCGCCGATGGCCTCGGCGAGCTGGTGCAGGTCCATCCGGTCCGCGTCCTTGATGTTCGGGACGAGCAGCCCCCGGGGGGTCGCGGCCGCGATGCCGAGGTTGACGTAGCGTTTGACCACGATCTCCTGCGCCGGCTCGTCCCACGTCGCGTTCATGCCCGGGTTGCGGGCGATCGCGATGCAGAGAGCCCTGGCCAGGACCAGCAGCGGGGTGACCTTGACGTCCTGGAACTCACGGTCCTGCTTCAGCCGGGCCACGAGCTCCATCGTGCGGGTGACGTCGATGGTGATCCACTCGGTCACGTGCGGCGCGGTGAAGGCCGACTGCACCATCGCCTGGGCGGTCATCCTGCGGACGCCCTTGACCGGCACCCGGGTCTCACGCTCACCTGTCGCACCGAACACCGGGGCGACGTATGCCGTGCCGTCGCCCGAGTCGCCCGAGTCGCCCGGCGACGCAACGGGCTTCGGGCCCTGCCCGGTCACGTGGGCATCGACGTCGGCCCTGGTGATGATCCCGTTGTCCCCCGAGCCGGCAACCTGGTCGAGGTCGATCCCGTGGTCCTTGGCGTACTTGCGGACCGGTGGCTTGGCCAGCGCCCGACCGGCCCCGGACGGGGGCGACGGCGCATCGACCCTCGCCCGCGGGCTGCGTGCGGTGTAGTCGTCGACGGCGACCGCCGGGGACGGGACGAACTCGTCGGGGTTCTTCACCGGCAGGTGGCGCGCCGGTGCCGTCGGAGCCGAGGCACGCGGCATACCGGGGTCTGCGGGCGACCCGCCGCCCTTGCGGGGGCGGCGCTTGGCCTCGGTCTGCTTGACCCCGTAACCGACGAGGACGGCGGTGCGGCCCGTCGACGTCAGTCCGCCGATCTTGCCCTCCTCGATGTCCGCGCCACCGTCGGTGGGGGACGGCACCGGTGGCGCGTCGGCGCCCTGGCCGTCCTCGACGGAGATGATCACGGAGCCGACCTCGACGGTGTCGCCCTCGGAGGCGAGGAGCTCGGTCACGGTGCCCGCGAAGGGCACCGGCAGCTCGACGAGCGACTTGGCCGTCTCGATCTCGACGATGATGTCGTTGACCTTGACCGTGTCACCGACCCGGACGCGCCACGTGACGATCTCAGCCTCGGTGAGTCCTTCGCCGGGGTCCGGGAGCTTGAACTGCTTCACACTCATGTCGTGGAATCCCTTGTCTCAGAACGTCAGTCAGAAGGAGAGCGAGCGGTCGACGGCGTCGAGGACGCGGTCGAGGTCGGGGAGGAACTCCTCCTCGAGGCGGCTCGGTGGGTAGGGAAGGTTGTAGCCGCCGACCCGCAGGACGGGCGCCTCGAGGTGGTGGAACGACGTCTCGGAGACGATCGCGGCAATCTCGCTGCCGAGGCCGAGGAAGGTCGAGGCCTCGTGGACCACGACCATCCGGCCCGTCTTCTCGACCGACGCCGTCAGGGCGTCGTAGTCGAGGGGGCTGAGCGAGCGCAGGTCGATGACCTCGAGGCTCTTGCCCTCCTCCTGCGCGGCCTCGGCGGCCTGGAGGCACGTCTTGACCATCGGCCCGTAGGCGACGACCGTGCAGTCCGTGCCCTCCCGGGCGACGGCGGCCTCGAACAGCCTGCGGGGAGCGGCGTCCTCGTCGACCTCACCCTTGTCCCAGTAGCGGCGCTTGGGCTCGTAGAAGATCACCGGGTCGTCGGTCTCGATGGCCTGCTGGATGCCCCAGTAGGCGTCCTCGGGGTTGGAGACGCAGACCACGCGCAGGCCCGCGGTGTGGGCGAAGTACGCCTCGTTGGACTCGCTGTGGTGCTCGACCGCGCCGATGCCGCCGCCGACGGGGATCCGGATGACCATCGGCAGCCTCACCTTGCCCAGCGATCGGGCGTGCATCTTGGCGACCTGGCTCACGATGTGGTCGAACGCGGGATAGACGAACCCGTCGAACTGGATCTCGATGACGGGCCGGTAGCCGCGTAGGGCCATCCCGATCGCCGTGCCGACGATCCCGGCCTCGGCGAGCGGGGTGTCCATGACCCGGTCCTCGCCGAAGTCCTTCTGCAGGCCCTCCGTGACCCTGAAGACGCCGCCGAGCTTGCCGATGTCCTCGCCCATGAGGATGACCTTGGGATCCTTCTCCATGGCGCGGCGCAGACCGTTGGTGACGCCCTTGGCGATCGTCATCTGGCCCATGTCAGTGCCCACCCTCGAAGCTCGCCTGGTATGCCGTGAACTGCGCTCGCTCCGCCTCGACGAGCGGGTGCTCCTCGACGTAGATGTGGTCGAACATCGACTCCGGCGTCGGGTCGGGCATGCTCAGGCACCCCTCCCGGACCGTGACGGCCAGCGCGTCGGCCTCCGCCTCGACCTGCTCGAAGAACGCGGCGTCAGCCTTGCCCTGCTGGGCGAGGTAGGCCTTGACCCGCTCGATCGGGTCGCGCAGCTTCCACACCTCGACCTCGGCGGAGACGCGGTACTTGGTCGGGTCGTCGGAGGTGGTGTGGGCACCCATCCGGTAGGTCCACGCCTCGACGAGGAACGGGCCCTGACCGGACCTGGCCTCCTCGAGCGCGTGCTTCGTCACGGCATACACGGCCAGGACGTCGTTGCCGTCGACCCGCACGCCGGGGAAGCCGAAGCCGCGGGCGCGCTGGAAGAGCGGGATGCGGGTCTGGCGGTCGTTGGGCTCGGAGATCGCCCACTGGTTGTTCTGGCAGAAGAAGACGACCGGCGCGTTGTGGACGGCGGCGAAGGTGAACGCCTCGCTGACGTCGCCCTGTGCGGTGGCGCCGTCGCCGAAGTAGGCGATCACCGCGGTGTCGCGCTCGGGGTCGCCGGTGCCGACGTCGCCGTCGTGCTGGATGCCCATGGCATAGCCGGTCGCGTGGAGCGTCTGGGCGCCGATGACGATCGTGTAGAGGTGGAAGTTCTTCTCGTTGGGGTCCCAGCCACCGTGGTTGATACCGCGGAAGAGGCCGAGGAGGTTGAGCGGGTCGACCCCGCGGCACCAGGCGACGCCGTGCTCGCGGTAGGTGGGGAAGGCATAGTCCTGAGGTTTCATGGCCCGGCCGGACCCGACCTGGGCGGCCTCCTGCCCGAGCAGCGAGGCCCAGATGCCGAGCTCGCCCTGGCGCTGCAGCGCGGTGGCCTCGGCGTCGACGCGCCGGATGAGGACGAGGTCGCGGTAGAAGCCGCGCAGGTCCTCGTCGGTCAGCTCGTCGACGTAGGCGGCGTAGTCGACCGCCGCCGGACTCTCGACGCGCTGGCCCTCGGGGGTCAGCAGCTGGATCATGTCCGGGCCACCGTCCCCGACAGCGGGGACCGGTGCGGTCAGGTCCACGACCTTGTTGGCGCTCACAGGCACTCCTCTTCGCGTGCACGGCGCTGTGCGAGCCGTGCCCGTCCTCGGGCCGTGGAACCGTGGCACGGGTTCTCCGCACCGGACCTCGGCGTCGGTGGTGTGGACGCCGCCGGGTGTGGTGGCGCTCACCGTCGAGCCTCTCGGGCCCAATGTATCCGTCGCGCCGACAGATCTCACCATGTGGTCGGTTCGGTCCACCCCGGGGACGATCGAGAGCCGGTCGCCAGTGTTGACGCAGCGTCAACACGGAGGGCAGGCCCGACCACGGTGAGCAGCTGACTCCTGCCGGGGCTCGGGTTGTCCACAGGGGCTCTGCGCCACCTGCGCCATCCGGGGCAGGCTGGGCGGATGTCCACCCTGGAGACGGTTGCCGACCGCCACGGCATCCTCAGTGTCGCGGACGGCCGCCGCGCCGGTCTGGGCGCCCCCGACCTCGAGCGCCTCGTGCGGGAGGGTCAGCTCGTCAGCCTGGCCCGGGGTTGGTATGCCGTGGGCCCGCCCGAGACCCCCGAGGAGAGGCACGCCCTGGTCACCAGGGCCATGGTCCGCTCTCACGAGGGGCGGGCCGTGGCGTCGCACCACAGCGCGCTCTGCCTGCTCGGGCTCCCCACGTTGCGGGCCGACTGGCAGACGGTACGCCTCAGCCGGGTGACATCCGGCGCTCCCCGCACCCGGAAGGGTCTCTCGCTCGGGCGGTGCATCCCGGCCGAGGCGGTCGCGGCGGTCCCCGACGGGGAGCCGTTCCCCGTGACCGTCGTGCCGGCGTTGGCCGTCCTCCAGACCGGAATCTCGGCCGGGCCCCTGGCGAGCCTGGTGGCCGCAGACGGCGCCCTGCACCAGAAGCTGATCCTCCCGCAGGACCTGGACGTCGCCCTCGCGTGGGTCCAGCACCACCCGCGGACCTCCATGCTGCGCCCGTTCCTCCAGCTCGCGGACGCCCGGCACGCATCGCCCGGCGAGACACGACTGCGCCACGCCTTCCACCTCATGTGCCTCGCCGTCACGCCGCAGCACCGTGTCGTGGCCCCGGGGTTCCTTGCCTTCGTCGACTTCGTGCTCGATGGGGTCAAGGTTGCCATCGAGTTCGACGGCAAGGTGAAGTACGGCAGGACCCTCGATGCCGTGGACTCCCGGGGCCGGCGGCTCAGCCCGGAGGAGGTCCTGTGGGCGGAGAAGCGCCGGGAAGACCGGCTGCGTGAGCTCGGCTACGAAGTGGTCCGGGTCGTCTGGTCCGAGCTCGACAACCCCGCAGCCCTGGCCCGACGGATCCGGGCCGCCATAGCCCGGGCCAGGGCGCGCGGTCCGGCCGGGCTCTTGACGCTGAGTCAAGGGGGTTGACGCAGCCTGCAAGGGGCGTCAACCCCCTTGACTCAGCGTCAACAGGATCGGTGCGGGGGCTGCGTCAGCGGGGGGCAGCGTCAGCGGGGGGCTGCGTCAGCGGGGGCCGAAGGCCTGGGCGACCTCGATCAGCCGGTCGTTCGCCTCGACCTCGGCGATCGTCACCCGCACCCCGTCGTCGCCGTACTGCCGCACCACGAGCCCGGCCTCCTGACACGCCCGGTTGAAGTCGCTCGAGTCGACTCCGAGCGGGAACCACACGAAGTTGGCCTGGCTCACCGGCAGCTTCCAGCCCTGCTCCTCCAGCGCCATGGCCACGCGGGCCCGCTCGGCGACGAGCGCCTCGACCCGCTCCTGCAGCTCGTCGAAGGCCGCGAGCGACGCGATCCCCGCGGCCTGCGCGACGGAGCTCACCCCGAAGGGGGTCGCCGTCGAGCGCAGCGCCCGTGCCATCCGCTCGTGCGCCACGGCATACCCGACCCGCAGGCCGGCCAGCCCGTAGGCCTTCGAGAACGTCCGCAGCACCATGACGTTGGGACGCTCACGCCACACCGAGATCGCCTCCGGGGCGTCGACGTCCGCCACGAACTCGACGTAGGCCTCGTCGAGGACGACCAGCACGTGCGCCGGCACCGCGTCGAGGAAGCGCTCGAGCTCGCGGCGGTGCACGGTCGTGCCGGTGGGGTTGTTCGGGGAGCAGACGATGGCGACCTTGGTCCGCTCGGTGACCGCGGCGGCCATCGCGTCGAGGCGGTGCCGGTCATCCGCGTCCAGCCCGACCTGCACCGAGGAGGCGCCCGCGAGCGCGACGACGATCGGGTAGGCCTCGAACGAGCGCCAGGCATAGACCACCTCGTCGCCGGGGTCGCACATCGCGGTGATGAGGTGCGCGAGGACGGCGACGCTCCCGTTGCCCGTGGCGATGTGGGCGGGCTCGACGCCGACGTGCGCGGCGATGGCTGCGGTCAGCGCGGTCACCGCCAGGTCGGGGTAGCGGTTGACGTTCCCGGCTGCCTCGGCGATGACGGCGCGCACCCGCTCGAGCGGGGGGTAGGGGTTCTCGTTGCTGGAGACCTTGTATGCCGTCTGCCCCGGCTTCGTGACAGCCGGCCTGCCCGGCACGTATGCCGGCAGGGCGTCGAGGGCGGCACGCAGGCGGACCTGCTCGGGCTCGGACGGCGTCGACATGGGTCCCACTGTAGGACCGGGTGGGTGACCCGGGCGGGTGACCCGGGCGGTCCGCGGGAGTCACGGCATACCTGCTCGTGGTCGTGGCACGATGACGACATGGGTGTCCTCAAGGACTTCGTCCTCAAGACCGTCGTCAACGGCCTCGCGCTGTGGCTGGCGGCCTTCGTCGTCACCGGCATCACCTTCGGGAGGGGCGCCGAGTGGACCGGCACGTTCACGACGGTGCTGCTCGTCGCGATCGTCTTCGGCCTGGTCAACGCGATCATCAGGCCGGTCGTGAAGCTCCTCTCGCTGCCGTTCATCCTCCTCACGCTCGGACTGTTCACGCTGGTCATCAACGCGCTCATGCTCCAGCTGACGTCCTGGCTCTCGGGCCGGCTCGGCCTCGCGTTCCACGTCGACCACTTCTTCTGGGACGCCGTCCTGGGCGCCCTCGTCATCACCGTCGTCTCGATGGTCCTGCATGTCCTCATCCCCGACGGCAACCGCAGGCGCTGACGTGGCCCGCTTCTTCGACGTCCACCCCAAGGACCCCAACCCGCGGGCGATCGCGCAGGTCGTGGCGATGCTGCGTGACGGTGGGCTGATCGCCTACCCCACCGACTCCGGCTACGCCCTCGGGTGCGCCCTGGGCAACGCCGAGGGCAAGGAACGGATCGCGACGATCCGGCGGCTCGACGAGCGCCACCACTACACGCTCGTGTGCCGCGACTTCGCCCAGCTCGGTCAGCTGGTCCACATCGACAACGCGGTCTTCCGGGCCATCAAGGCGGCCACCCCCGGCAGCTACACCTTCATCCTCCCCG
Organism: Lapillicoccus sp.; assembly: GCF_046595215.1. Taxonomy (NCBI): domain Bacteria; kingdom Bacillati; phylum Actinomycetota; class Actinomycetes; order Micrococcales; family Intrasporangiaceae; genus Lapillicoccus; species Lapillicoccus sp. Next base: position 38,376 of record NZ_JBKJPP010000212.1, read on the forward strand.
CGACCAAGGAGGTGCCCAAGCGGCTGCTCCACCCGAAGAAGAAGACGGTGGGCGTGCGGATCCCCGACCACGCGGTCGTCCGGGCGCTCCTGGAGGAGCTGGGAGAGCCGTTGCTCACCAGCTCGCTGATCCTGCCCGGCGAGGAGACGCCGATGACCGACGGCTGGCAGGTCAAGGAGGCGCTCGACCACCAGATCGACGCCGTCATCGACGGTGAGTGCGGCAACGAGCCGACGACGGTCGTCGACTACTCGGACGGCTACCCCGAGATCACCCGCCACGGCGCAGGGGACCCGACCGCCTTCGAGTAGCGGTGAACGACCCGCGCTGCGGCGTCGAGGGGACTCCTCGCGTCTGGAAGGATCACCTCGTGAGCAGCACGCGACCGGAGCGGGTCACCATCAGTGACATCGCCCGGCGCCTGGACATCTCCAAGGCGTCGGTCTCCTACGCACTCAACGGCCGGCCGGGCGTCAGTGCCGAGACCCGGCAACGGGTGCTGGAGCTCGCCGACGAGCTGAGCTTCCACCCGAGCTCCGCCGCCGTCGCCCTGGCGGCATCCCGGTCGGGGACGATCGGCATCGTCATCGCTCGTGACCCCAAGGTCATCACGGCCGAGGGCTTCTACATGCGGACCCTCTTCGGCGTCGAGCAGTACCTCAACGAGGCCGACGGTTCGCTGCTGCTGCGGCTCACGGGTGAGAACGGTGAGGACATCGACGTGTACCGCCGGTGGGCACGCCAGCGGCGCGTCGACGGGTTCATCCTCTACGACGAGCTCGACGACGACCCCCGCATCCCGCTGCTGGTGTCCATGGGTATGCCGTGTGTGATGGTCACCTCGCGCGACCTCGACGACCACATCGGTCGGCTGATCACCCCGGAGCTCGAGACCGTGACCGTCCTGCTCGATCACCTGAACGCGTTCGGACACCGGCGGATCGCGCACATCAGTGGGCCGATGAGCTACATCCACGAACGAGTGCGGGCCGACCTCCTGACCCGGGAGGGCAGGCGCCGGGGGATGCGGATGCGGCACGTCGAGGGCAGCTACGGCTACGAGTCCGGGGCCGAGCGCACCCGGCACCTGCTCACGCTGCCGGCCCGGTCCCGGCCGACGGCGCTCATCGTCGGGAACGACATCATGGCCACGGCGGCGCTGCGGACGGCCGGTGAGCTCGCTATCGACGTCCCCGGGGCGCTGTCGATCATCGCGTGGGACGACTCCGTCCTCTGCGAGGTCGCGCGACCCCGCCTGACGGCGATGGACCACGGGCTGATGGAGAAGGCGCGGCTCGCGACCGACCTGCTCTTCCGGCTCATCGGGGGCGACACCGAGCCACACCGGCTGTCGCCCGTCGGGACCCTCCTCGTGCGTGACTCGACGGGTCCGGCGTCGTCCTGATGGCGGACCAGCGAGGTCACGACTTGGTCACGAACTTAACCGGTTAGGTTCCCTTCCTTAACCGGTTAGGTTCATACTGGGGACACCTGCCTCCGACACCACCAGCAGGACACCCACCCCGCGCGGAGGCCTCATCGGACAAGGGAGTCTGACGTGAGACTGCGTTCACTCATGGCCGCGCTGACGGTCCCCGCTCTCGCCCTCGGCGCCGCCGCGTGCAGCAGCAGCGGAGGCAGCGGGACCACCGCGGGCGGTGCCACCGCAGGTGCGGGCACCACCATCACCTACTGGGCCAGCAACCAGGGCACCAGCCTCGACAACGACAAGCAGGTGCTCGCACCCGAGTTGGAGAAGTTCACCACGGCGACGGGCATCAAGGTCAATCTCGAGGTGATCGGCTGGAACGACCTGCAGACCCGGATCCAGACCGCGATCACGTCCGGCTCCGGCCCCGACGTCCTCAACATCGGCAACACCTGGGCCGCGTCCCTGCAGGCCACCAAGGCGTTCATGCCCTACGACGAGGCGGCCATGAAGGCCATCGGCGGCAAGGACAAGTTCGTCAAGCCTGCCCTCGACACCGGGGGCGCCGCCGGGCAGGACGTCACGTCGGTGCCGCTCTACGGGCTCGCCTACGGCCTCTACTACAACAAGGCGATGTTCAAGACCGCCGGCCTCAACCCCCCGAAGACGTGGGAGGAGATGGTCTCGGCCGCCCAGAAGCTCACCGACCCCGCCAAGGGCACCTACGGCTTCTCGCTCGCCGCCGGGAGCTACACCGAGAACGTCCACTTCGCCTTCATCAACGGCTCACAGAACGGCGGCCAGTGGTTCGACACGGACGGCAAGCCGACCTTCACCACTGACCCGAACGTCCAGGGCGTCCTGCGCTACCTCGACCTCATGCAGAAGGACAAGGTCGTCAACACCTCGAACGCGCAGTACGACAACGGCACCAAGGCGGTCAACGACTTCGCGACGAAGAAGGTCGCGATGATCCTCAACCAGAACAACGCCGACAACTCGATCGTGTCCAACGGCATGAAGAGCGACGAGTACGGCGTCGTGCCGTTCCCCGCCCCGGCGGGCGGCCAGAAGATCGCGACGTTCATCGCCGGCATCAACCTGTCGATCTTCAAGAACACGAAGAACAAGGACGCGGCGCTGCAGTTCGTCAAGTTCATGACCTCCGAGGCGACCCAGACCTCACTCGGCAAACCATTCTCGTCGCTGCCGGTCCTGAACAACGCGACCCCGGTCTTCACGGACAACGCGGAGGAGGCCAAGACGTTCCAGGACATCTACGCCAACCAGTCCAAGCCGCTCCCGCTCGTGCCCGCCGAGGACCAGTTCGAGAGCACGGTCGGCAAGGCGATGAACGGCCTGTTCGCCAAGATCGCCACCGGCGGCACGGTGAGCGCCGGCGAGGTCAAGACCGCACTCAAGGACGCCCAGGACCAGGTGACGGCGGCCGTCGGCTGACCACCCTGACCACAGCCGGTGGTCCGGCTCCTCGCCGAGCCGGGCCACCAGCCCAAGCGTGAAGGGGTATGCCGTGTCGGCTCCCACTGTCAGACCCTCCATCGCCACGCCGGAGCGCACCGTGGTGGCCAGGCGCACCACCCGGGTCCGGGGACGACGGCCATCGAACCGACGGCCCCGCTATCTGCCCTACCTGCTCCTCGCCCCAGCAGTCCTGATGGAGCTGTTGATCCACATCGTGCCGATGCTCGTCGGTATCTGGATGAGCTTCGTCAAGCTGACGAAGTTCTTCATCTCCAACTGGTCCGAGGCACCCTATGCCGGGCTGGGCAACTACGCGGTCGCCATCGACGTCGACTCGAGCATCGGGCGCGGACTGCTGACGTCCTTCCTCGTGACCCTCGCGTTCTCCCTGCTCGCCGTCCTCTCCGCCTGGGTCCTCGGGATGGCCGCGGCCGTCGCGCTGCAGCAGCCCTTCCGGGGGCGCGGCCTCGTGCGGACGGTGTTCCTCGTGCCCTACGCCCTACCCGCCTACGCCGGCATCCTCACGTGGAACTTCATGCTTCAGCGCGACACGGGGCTGGTGAACAACGTCCTCGTCGACAACCTTGGCGCCATGACCGACCGGCCGTTCTGGCTCATCGGCAGCAACGCCTTCGCCTCGGTCGTCACGGTCGCGGTGTGGCGCCTCTGGCCGTTCGCGTTCCTCACCCTCATGGCCGGTCTCCAGAGCATTCCCACCGACCTCTACGAGGCCGCGGCGGTCGATGGGGCCAACAACCTGCGCCAGTGGCGACACATCACCCTGCCGTCCCTGCGCCCGGTCAACCTCGTCCTCGTCCTCGTCCTCTTCCTCTGGACCTTCAGCGACTTCAACACGCCCTACGTCCTCTTCGGCACGGCCCAGCCGCCCGCGGGCGACCTCATCTCGTTCCACATCTACAACGCATCGTTCCTCACCTGGAACTTCGGCAGCGGGGCGGCGATGTCGGTCCTGCTCCTGCTCTTCCTCCTGGTCGTCACCGCGGTCTATCTCGTCACCACGAACAGGAGGTCCCGTCGTGCGTAACACGCGAGGTTTCAAGGTCTACCGGGGCGTCGTCCTCGCCGTGCTCGGCGTCTTCACGGTCATCCCGCTCTATGCGATGGCGACGTCCTCGCTCAAACCACTGCGCGACGTCCAGAACAGCTTCACGTGGTGGCCGACGAGCCCGACGGTGGCGCCGTTCGTCGACATGTGGTCAACGGTCCCGCTGGCGCGCTACTTCGTCAACAGCATCATCGTGGCCACCGTCGCCACCGCGGCAAGCGTGCTCCTCGCCATCCTGGCGGCCTTCGCCGTCTCGAGGTTCAGCTTCCGCGGACGTTCCGTCTTCACGACGACCGTCCTGTCGACCCAGATGTTCCCCGGCGTGCTCTTCCTGCTGCCGCTGTTCCTCATCTTCGTCAACATCAACTCCTCGACAGGGATCCAGCTCGTGGGCTCGCGCACCGGCCTGATCATCACCTACCTGACCTTCTCCCTGCCGTTCTCCATCTGGATGCTCGTCGGCTACTTCGACACCATCCCCCGCGAGCTCGACGAGGCGGCCATGGTCGACGGCTGCGGACCGATGGGCGCCTTGTGGCGGGTCGTCCTCCCGGCGGCTCGACCGGGCGTCATCGCCGTCGCGATCTATGCGTTCATGACGTCCTGGGGTGAGGTGCTCTTCGCCTCGGTGATGACGACGGACGCCAACCGGACCCTGGCCGTGGGACTTCGGCAGTACTCCACCCAGACGAACATCTACTGGAACCAGATCATGGCCGCGTCGCTCGTGGTGAGCATCCCCGTCGTCATCGGCTTCCTGCTGGCCCAGAAGCACTTCGTCGCCGGGGTCACCGCGGGAGCGGTCAAGTGAGGACGCCGCTCCCCGCGTCATGGACCCTCCGGGCCACCGGCGGGGCCGCACCGGCCGGGCTGCTCGGCGTGGCCGTCGCGGCGGCGGTGCCGGGGTGCGTCCACACGGACCTCCTGGGCGCCGGGGTGATCCCCGACCCCTACCTCGACGAGCACGAGGCCGCCCTCGCCTGGATCGGGCGCTCGTCGTGGCGCTACGCGACGAGCGTCAACGAGTCGCCGGCGGCCCCGGGTGAGCGGGTGGAGCTCGTCTTCGACGGGCTCGACACCGTCTGCTCCGTCACGTTCGACGGGCAGGTCCTCGGATCGCCCCGCAACATGCACCGGACCCACCGCTTCGACGTCACCTCGCTCCTGCATGGCGGGGGCCACGAGCTCACCGTCGACTTCGCCGCCCAGCTCGACGCGGCCGAGGCGGCGAGCACCGAGCAGGGGCCGCGGAACCACGTCAACGCCCACCCCTACAACGCGATCCGCAAGATGGCCTGCAACTTCGGCTGGGACTGGGGGCCGGACCTCGTCACGGCGGGCATCTGGCGAGCGGTCCACGTCCACCGCTGGCACACGGCCCGGTTGGGTGACGTCCGGACCCTGGTCACCGTCGCCGACGGCACGGGCCGCGTGGAGGTCCACGCCGACGTCGTCCACGCCTCGAGCGCCGCCGGCACCCCTGTTGCTCACGCTGAGGTCCCTCTCCGCCTCCGGGTGGAGCTCAACGGGACATCGGCCGACGTCGCCGTCCTCGGCAGCCACGCCGTCGCCACCCTCGAGGTCCCCGACGTCGACCTCTGGTGGCCGCGCGGCCACGGTGACCAGCCGCTGCACGACCTCGTCGTCACCCTCCTCCACGTCACCCCCCTTCGCGGCGAGGAGGAGCTCGAGCGGCAGGAACGGCGGATCGGCTTCCGCACTGTCACCCTCGACACGACACCGGACGAGCACGGCACCCCGTTCACCCTCGTCGTCAACGGCAGGCCGATCCTCGTCAAGGGCGCCAACTGGATCCCCGACGACTGCTTCCCGAGCCGGGTGGACCGGGCCCGCTACGGGCGACGGATCACCGACGCCGTCGACGCGGGGATGAACCTCCTGCGGGTCTGGGGCGGCGGGATCTACGAGTCCGAGGACTTCTACGACCTCTGCGACGAGCAGGGCGTCCTCGTCTGGCAGGACTTCCTCTTCGCCTGTGCCGCCTACGCCGAGGAGTCCCCGCTCGCCGACGAGATCATCGCCGAGGCGACCGGGGCCATCACCCGGCTGAGCTCGCACGCCAGCCTCGTCCTCTGGAACGGCAACAACGAGAACCTCTGGGGCCACGTGGACTGGCACTGGGCGGACCAGCTCGGCGACCTGACCTGGGGCCGCGGTTACTACCTCGACGTCCTGCCGCGCCTGGTCGCCGAGCTCGACCCGACCCGGCCCTACTCCCCGGGCAGCCCGTGGTCGTTCGACGAGCGCCGCCATCCGAACGACCCGTCCCACGGGACCACGCACCTCTGGGACGTGTGGAACCAGCTCGACTACACGGCATACCGGTCCTCCGTCCCCCGCTTCGTCGCCGAGTTCGGCTACCAGGGTCCGCCGACCTGGGCGACCCTCACGCGCGCCGTCCACGACCACCCCCTCACGCCGCGCTCGCCGGGGATGCTCAGTCACCAGAAGGCCGAGGACGGCGACGCCAAGCTCAGCCGCGGCATCGCCCCGCACCTCGAGCTCCCCGCGGACGTCGAGGACTGGCACTGGGCCATGTCCGTGCAGCAGGCCCGGGCGGTGACCTTCGGCATCGAGCACTTCCGGTCGTGGCAGCCCGTCTGCAGCGGCTCGATCGTGTGGCAGCTCAACGACTGCTGGCCCGTGACGTCCTGGGCGGCCGTCGACGGTGACGGCCGCCGCAAGCCGCTCTGGTATGCCCTGCGCCGGGTCAACGCCGACCGGTTGCTGACCATCCAGCCCCGCGACGGAGGCCTCGCGCTGGCTGGGTGCAACGACACGGACGCCCCCTGGGTGGGCCACGCCAGGGTGCGACGGGTCACGTTCGACGGCGTCGAGCGCGCCGTCACGACGCTGCCGGTCGCGACCCCAGCGCGCAGCACCACCCTCGTCCCGCTGGCCGCTGCCCTCCTTGACGGGACCGACCCGCGCGACGAGCTCGTCGTCGCCCGGCTCGGCGACGAGCGGGCGCTGTGGTTCTTCGACGAGGACCGACGGCTGGGCCTGGTCGACGCGTGGAAGACGAGCGCGGCCGAGCGGACCCCGGACGGGTATGCCGTCCACGTCACGGCCGACGCGCTGCAGCGCGACGTCTGCCTGCTCGTCGACAAGGTCGACCCGGACGCGGTCGCCGACGACATGCTCCTCACGCTCCTGGCCGGGGAGAGCCACACCTTCCACGTCCGCAGCAGCAGGTCCGTCGACCCTCAGCGCTTCCTGTCCCCACAGGTGCTGCGGTCGACGAACCAGCTCGTCCACCGCTGAGCCCACCCACTGACCACCTCCCGAGACCAGGAGCCACCCACCATGACCGACCCGAACCTCACCTTCCCGAAGGGCTTCCTCTTCGGTGCCGCCACCGCGAGCTACCAGATCGAGGGCGCGGTGACGGAGGACGGCCGCACACCGTCCATCTGGGATACCTTCTCGCACACCCCCGGCAGGGTCCTCGGCGACGACAACGGCGACGTGGCCGCCGACCACTACCACCGGATGCGCGACGACGTGGCCCTGATGACGCAGCTCGGCCTCCAGTCCTACCGGTTCTCCATCGCGTGGCCCCGCGTCCAGCCGGGAGGCTCGGGGGCGTTCAACCAGAAAGGGATCGACTTCTACTCGTCCCTGGTCGACGAGCTGCTCGACCACGACATCCGGCCGATCGCCACGCTCTACCACTGGGACCTCCCGCAGGAGCTGGAGGACCGGGGCGGTTGGGCCAACCGGGCGACGGCCCAGGCCTTCGCCCCGTACGCCGCCCGGGTCGCCGAGACCCTCGGCGACCGGGTCCACGTCTGGACGACGCTCAACGAGCCGTGGTGCTCGGCCTACCTCGGCTACGCCTCCGGGGTCCACGCACCCGGGCGGACCGACGGGGCCGACGCGCTCGCTGCCGTGCACCATCTCAACCTGGCGCACGGCCTGGCCATCCAGGCGATCAGGGCCGAGCTGCCCTCCGCCACGGTGTCCGTCACCCACAACCTGCACGTCATCCACCCCGCGGACCCGGCCTCCGAGGACGATCTCGACATCGTCCGGCGACTCGACGCCCTCGGCAACCGGGCCTTCCTCGGGCCGGAGCTCGACGGCGCCTACCCCGAGGACCTCATCGCGGACACGGCCGCGGTCACCGACTGGTCCTTCGTGCGCGACGGCGACCTCGAGACCATCCACCAGCCACTCGACCTGCTGGGGGTCAACTACTACACGACGAGCATCGCCAGGCGCTGGGACGGGGTGTCGGAGCGCCACCTCGACGACGGGCACCAGGAGTCCGAGCACCTTGCCTGGGTGGGCGTCGACGACGTCGACTTCGTCCGCCCACCGGGACTGCGCACGGCGATGGGGTGGCTCGTCGACCCGGCCGGGCTCACCGAGCTCCTTGTCCGGACGTCGGCGGCCCACCCCGGCCTGCCGCTCATGGTCACCGAGAACGGCGCCGCGTTCGAGGACACCGTCGACGCCGACGGCCAGGTCCGTGACGACCTGCGGGTGGACTACGTCAGGACCCACCTGCAGGCCGTCAAGGACGCGATCGACGCCGGCGCCGACGTGCGCGGCTACCAGCTCTGGTCCCTGCTCGACAACTTCGAGTGGGCATGGGGCTATGAACGCCGCTTCGGGATCATCAGGGTCGACTACGACACGCAGGAGCGCACCCTCAAGGACTCCGCGAAGCTCTATGCACAGGTCATCCGCGCCAGCGCCTGAGATTCCGGACAGGTCAGACGTGGCGGCGGCTCGTCACGACCCGGAACCGGTTCGCCACGAACGCGGCGTCGACGTAGGCCGCGTTGGCCGCGGGGTTGGCCCCCGTGCCGTGGTAGTCCGAGAAGGCCGCCGTCTGGTTGACGAAGACCGACCCGGTCAGGTTCTCGGACAGCGAGACCCCCGCGTCGGCTGCGGCGTCACGCGCGGCGTCGAGAACCTCCTCCGACGTCGAGTAGACCGCGGCCGTCATCGCCCCGTGCTCGCGCACCGTGTGCGCGAACTGTGCCAGCGACTGCTCGGTCGACGCCGTCTCGATGAGGAAGCTCACCGGCCCGAAGCACTCCTGCGTGTAGATGTCCTCGCGCGAGACGTCGAGCGCCACGAGACCGGGCGCCCTCACGACGGCGTCGGGGTATGCCGGGTGGGTCACCGCGCGTGAGTCGAGGACCACCGTGCCGCCCGAGTCCGCCGCCAGCGCCGCGAGAGCACCGGCGTTGGCCCGCACCTGCGGGTTGACCGTCGCCCCGAGCAGCTCGACGGCCTTCGCGTCGTCACCGGTGAGCCGGCTGATGGCCGCCCCGAGCCGGGAGCCGAACTCGTCGAACGACAGGTGGCCCTCGTCCGTCTCGATGCCGCCTGCCGGGACGTAGAGGTTCTGCGGCGTGGTGCACATCTGCCCGGAGTAGAGCGTGAGCGAGAAGGCGAGGTTGCCGAGCACCCCGCGCAGGTTGTCCGTCGAGTCGATGACGATCGTGTTGACGCCGGCCTTCTCGGTGTAGACCAGCGTGCCGAGCGCCGCGCCCTCCCGCTCGAGCCACTCCCCGAAGCCGGACCCCCCCGTGTAGTCGACGATCGCGATCTCGGGACGCTCGACGAGGTCCTTGGCCGAGCCCTCATCGTCGGCCTCCGCGGCGAGCTGCACGAGTGCGGCATCGAAACCGTTGTCGGTCAACACCTTTCGGGCGATCTCGACGGTGATGGCCAGCGGCAGCACGGCCCGCGGGTGCGGCTTGACGATCACCGGGTTGCCGGTGACGAGCGAGGCGAAGAGACCGGGATAGGCGTTCCACGTCGGGAAGGTGTTGCAGCCGATCACCAGGGCGATCCCCCGCGGCACGACCCGGTAGTCCTTGCGCATCCGGATCGGGGCGTCCTTGGCCGGCTTCTCCCACACGACCGACGCCGGCACCCGCTCCTGCTCGACCAGACCCGCCGCGATCGCCTCGAGGGCGCGGTCCTGCGCGTGCGGGCCGCCGGCCTGGAACGACATGACGAAGGGCTGGCCGGACGTGTGCATGACGGCGTTGGCGATCTCGAAGGAGCGCCGGTTGATCCCGTCGACGATCCCGACGCAGACCGCCGCCCGCACCTGAGGCCCTGCGTCACGCCAGGCCGGCATGGCGGCATGCGCGGCGACCAGCGCCGCGTCGACGTCGAGCCGCGGATACTCCACCGCCAGCGTCGGGCCGTAGGGCGAGACCTCCGACCCGACGAAGGTGGCAGTGCCCGGCTGACCCTGCAGCCCGGCATACGCCGTGCCGAGGTGCGCCTCGTATGCCGCGAGGCCGTCGGCCGCCGCCGTCTCCCCGTAGACCCGCGGCGAGGGGGAATCGGGATAGCGCGAGAACCAGCGCCGGGAGGCCAGGGCGCTGCGGACCTCCTCGAGGACCTGCGCGTGCTGCGTCGCGAGCGGGTGGGTGGTGGACGTCGTTGCCTCGGTGGTCACCCGGTGATGGTATCCGCGCGCCGGTCCAGCCCGAAGGGGCAGACTGCCCCTCGTGACGACGAACGGTGTGCGGACCCGGCTCTGGCGCGGCGGCAAGCTCGACCGGGAGGACTTCCCGCTCGACGAGCTGTCCGAGCTGCTCGACGACGAGGGCGCCCTGGTCTGGGTGGACCTCTGCGAGCCCGACCACGACCGGCTCTCCGCGCTGGCCCAGGAGCTCTGCCTCGACCGGCACGCCGTCGAGGACGCGGTGGCCCATGGAGAGCGGCCCAAGGCGACGCGGCACAAGACGCACACCTTCGTCACGGCATACGCGACCCGGATGGAGACCGGCGGCGGCCCACCCGGCCTCGACTCCCGCCTGCGGACCTCGCGGGTGTCGGCGTTCGTCCTGCCCCGGGGGATGGTGACGGTCCGCCGCAAGGACGACTTCGACATCGACGAGGTCGTGGCGCGCTGGGACGAGAACTCCGACCTCCTCGAGCTCGGGCCGTCCGCCCTGCTCCACGGCCTGCTCGACGTCGTCGTCGACGGCCACTTCGAGACGATCCAACAGCTCGACGACGCCATCGAGGCCCTCGAGGACGAGCTGTTCGACGAGCAGGCCCGCACGAGGCAGACCCAGCGCGACACCTACCGGGTGCGCAAGGAGCTGGTCGAGCTGCGCCGCGTCGTGCTGCCGATGCGCGAGGTGGTCAACGCGATCCTGCGGCACCGCACCGAGCACCGGACAGGCGGCAACGAGCTGGACGGCTGGTACTCCGACCTCTACGACCACGTCCTCCGGGCATCCGAGTGGACGGAGTCGTTGCGGGACATGGTGACCACGGTCTTCGAGACCAACCTGTCGCTGCAGGACGCCAGGCTCAACAACGTCATGAAGAAGCTGACCGGCTGGGCCGCGATCATCGCCGTGCCGACGGCGGTGACGGGCTGGTTCGGGCAGAACGTGCCCTATCCGGGCTTCCAGCAGACCTCCGGCCTGATCGCCACCTCGGTGATCATCGTCGCCCTCGCCGCCGGCCTGTATGCCGTGTTCAAGCGCCGCGGCTGGCTGTAGCCGGCCGTCTTCGATGTTGCTCACCCGCGGCAGCGCACGCCGCTGACCTGCGTGCGCTGCTGAGACGGGTCCGGCCCGGACGGGCTGGGCTGCCGGCACGCCGCTGCGCGCGCTCGTGCCGTGATCTTGCGCACCCCGAGCACGACGGCCGACAGCCAGAACAGGAACACCGGGAAGAAGAACCCGGCGAACAGACCGCCGACTCCGGCGATGGCCGACGCCACCTTCAGCCACCAGGGGCAGCGCCGACCTCGCGGCGATGACGAGGGCCGCAGCGCCTCGAGAGCGGGGGATCCTCGCGCTGCTGGGCCGAGCCCTGTCCGACGCGGAGATCGCCCCGCAGCTCGTCGTCTCGGAGACGACGGTCAAGACACACGTGGCCCGGGTGCTGATGACGCTCGGTCTGCGCGACCGGGTGCAGGCGGTGATCTACTCCGACGAGAGTGGCGTGGTCTCGGTCGGCGACCGTCCCTTCGAGGCGCGCTGAGCCCCACGCGGAGGCCGTATGCCGCCCACGGGTCTGCGCATCTCGTCAGCGCCTGACGCGGTAGCGCAGGTAGACCACACCGCTGCTGAACCGGCGCTCGTCCAGCAGCTCGAGCTCCACCCGGACGTGCTCGGGAAGGGACCTCCTGCCGCCCCCCACGACGACGGGGACGAGGACGAGCCGCAGCTCGTCGACCAGCCCCGCCTCGATAGCCTGGCCGGCCAGCTCCGGACCACCTATGGAGAGGTCCTGGTCCGCCGACGCCGTGAGCTGCCTGACCGCATCCGGGTCGAGGTCTCGCTCGATCCTCGTCCTCGTGGTGGATGCGGCCTTCAATGTCCTCGAGTAGACGACCTTGTCAGCGGCCTGCCAGATCCGGGCGTAGTCCACGGTGACCGGCGACTGGTCAGCGCCGGCGCTCGCCGTCTCCCAGAAGCGCATCACCTCATACATCCGCCGGCCGTAGAGATAGGTGCCGACCGGGCGCTCGAGGTCGTTGACGAACGCATGGACCTCCTCGTCCGGAGCGGCCCACTCGAAACCGCCGTCCGCTGCCGCGACGTATCCGTCGAGCGAGGTGATCGCCGAGTAGATCAGCATGGCGACAAGTGTACGGTGTCCACATCACGGCGAGACCCGCAGGATGTCGACGCGTCGCTCGACTGGGGCAGGATGTCGGTCATGGAGGCCATCGGACACGTCGCGGTCATCGGTGCGGGGTCGATGGGGTCAGGCATCGCCCAGCTCGCTGCCGCGGCAGGCCACGAGGCGCACCTCGTCGACGTGGTCGATGGGGCAGCATCGGCCGCCCTCGCCCGGATCGCGTCATCGCTGGGCCAGGCCACGGACCGGGGGCGGATCTCGCGCGACGCGGCAGCCGACGCGCTCGCTCGCGTCCACGTCGAGAGCCGCCTCGAGGACCTGCCCGAGTGCGGCCTGGTCATCGAGGCGATCAGGGAGGACCTCGAGGTCAAGCGCCGCCTCTTCGCAGAGCTGGCCGCCCTGCAGGCCCCGACGACGGTCCTCGCGAGCAACACCTCCAGCCTCGACATCGGCGCGATCGCCTCGGCCGTCCATGACCCCGAACGCGTGATCGGCCTGCACTTCTTCAACCCGCCGACCGTGATGCGGCTCGTCGAGATCATCCACAGTGACGCCAGCGCGCGACCGGTGCTCGATCACGTCACCAGCCTGATGCGGGCCTGGGGGAAGACGCCCGTGCACTGCTCCTCCACCCCGGGGTTCATCGTCAACCGCGTCGCGCGCCCCTTCTACGGGGAGGCCCAGCGGATGCTCGAGGCCGGCGTCGCCGATGCCGCCACCCTCGACGCGTGCCTGCGCGAAGCCGGCTTCCGGATGGGGCCGCTCGAGCTCACCGACTTCATCGGCCAGGACGTCAACCTCGCGGTCGGCACCAGCGTCTGGGAACAGACCGGCCGCGACGAGCGCTACGCCCCGACCGCCCTCCAGCAGCGGCTCGTGGCCGACGGTCACCTCGGCCGCAAGAGCGGCGAGGGCATCTACCGGTATGCCGGGGGCGCCGGCCCGCAGGACGCCTCGCCTGACGAGGGGCGCATGGCCGAGCTGGTGGGCGGGCCGATCACGACCGACCCGGTGGCCCGGACGGTGGCGATGCTCGTCAACGAGGCGCTCGACCTCGTCCACCGCGGCGAGGCCAGCGCCGCCGACGTCGACCTGGCCATGACCCTGGGGACGAACTACCCCCGTGGCCCGATCGCCTGGGGTCGGGAGATCGGCCACGACGTGATCCACGCACAGCTCGTCGAGCTCGATGCGGCGTTCCCCGGTGGCCGCTACCGCCCCAGCCCGGCCCTCTCGGCCACCGTATGAGGGACAACCCCGCCGGCGGCGAGCACGCGCCGACGGGCGAGGCCGACCTCACCCACGTCAAAGCGATGTGGGCGGACGACAGGGCGTCGGCGCACCTCGGCATGGAGGCGGTGACCCTCGAGGTCGACCACGCGGTGGTCCGGATGACCGTCGGTGAGCACATGGTCAACGGGCACGGCACGGCGCACGGGGGCTTCCTCTTCACCCTCGCCGACTCGACGTTCGGGCTCGTCTGCAACTCCCGTGGCGAGGTCACCGTCGCCGCGGGCGCCGACATCGTCTTCGTCGCGGCCGCCCGGCTCGGTGACGTGCTCGTGGCCGAGGGAGCCAGCCGGACGGCATACGGGCGGAGCGGGCTGACCGACGTGACCGTGACCCGCGAGTCGGACGGGGCGGTCATCGTGGAGTTCCGCGGGAGGTCGCGCGCCCTGCGCCGTCAATGACCCGATGAACAGGCACCGCCGGCAGCTGGGGCGCGCAGAGCCCAGGTCACGGTTGAGGGCAGCTTCACCCGCGTGAGCCGCCGGGGTGGCAGGATCACCCTCAACACGCTAGCCCCGGTGAGAGGAAACCCCCGAATGACCCGCAGTCCCCTGTCCATCTTCCTCGTGGGAGCGGTGGGCCTGTCCCTGGCCGCATGCGGCTCCAGCTCCCTCTCCGGTGGTGACGCAGCAAAGCCGAGCTCGGCTCCTGCGGCCACCCAGACCGCTGACGCCGCCCTGGTCGCCAAGCTCCCGGCGAAGATCAAGTCCGCCGGCACGATCGTGGTCGGCACCGACGCGACATATGCGCCGAACGAGTACCTCGACACCGACGGCAAGACGGTTGTCGGCATGGACGTGGACATCTTCAACGCCATCGCCGCGAAGTTCGGCCTCAAGGTCGAGTACCAGCCGGCGAAGTTCGACTCGATCATCCTCGGGGTCAGCAGCGGCAAGTACGACGTCGGCCTGTCGAGCTTCACCATCAACGACACCCGCAAGACCCAGGCCACCATGGTGAGCTACTTCAACGCGGGAACGCAGTGGGTCACGCCAAAGGGCAACCCGAAGAAGGTCGACCCGGAGAATGCCTGCGGCCTCAACGTCGGCGTCCAGAAGGGCACGGTGCAGGAGACCGACGACCTCCCGGCCCGCAGCAAGAAGTGCACGGACGCCGGCAAGCCAGCCATCAACCCCGTCGTCGACGAGGACCAGGGGAAGGTCACCACCGCCGTCATCTCCGGCAAGGCGGACGCCATGCTCGCCGACTCCCCCGTCGGCCTCTACGCCGTCAAGCAGACGAACGGTCAGCTCGAGGCTGCCGGCCAGATCTACGACGCAGCCCCCTACGGGATCGTCGTTGCCAAGGACCAGACCGACTTCGCCAAGGCCATTGGCGATGCCCTCACGGCGCTCAACACCTCAGGTGAATACAAGAAGGCCCTCGCCAAGTGGGGCAACGAGAGCGGTGCTGTCACGACCTTCGCCGTCAACCCCTGATGACCGAGCGATCGCCGGAGCGGCCGGGCCTCATCCAGGCCCGGCCGGTCCGGCATCCCTGGCGCTGGGTCGCCATCGCCGCGCTGACGGTCGTCGTGGCGATGATCGTCAGCTCCTTTGTGACCAACGCCAAGTGGGACTTCCCCTTCGCCCTCGAGATCATGCAACAGCAGCGAGTCCTCGAGGGTCTCTACAAGGGGACGCTCCTGGGCACCGCCGGCGCGATGGCCATCGGCGTCACGTTCGGCGTCGTGGTCGCCGTCATGCGCCTGTCCGACAACCCCGTCCTGCGCTGGGTGTCGTTCGGCTACACGTGGTTCTTCCGCGCCATCCCCCGCTACGTCCTCCTGGTGCTCATCGGCACCGGCATCGGCTACCTCTACAACCGGCTGGACATCGGGGTGCCCTTCGGAGAGCAGATCGCCAGCGTGTTCGGCCTGAGCAACGACCTGACCATCTGGCACTTCGACACCAAGGACATCACCGGGGGGATCTTCGGCGGCATGGTCGGACTGGGTCTGTCCGAAGCGGCCTACATGGCCGAGATCGCCCGAGCCGGGATCCTGTCCGTGGACAAGGGTCAGGCTGAGGCAGCCCAGGCGCTGGGGATGGACTCGGGCAGGACGATGCGCCGAATCGTCCTCCCCCAAGCCATGAGGGTCATCGTCCCACCCACGGGAAACGAGACCATCGCCATGGTCAAGGACACGTCCCTCCTCGTCGCCCTTCCGGTCATCACCGAGCTCTTCTACCAGACGTCCTCGATCGGCTCGCAGACCTTCCGCATCATGCCGGGTCTGGTGGCCGCGACCCTGTACTACCTCATCGTCTGCTCGATCCTCATGGTCGGGCAGTCCTACCTGGAGCGGTACTTCGGCCGAGGGTTCGGGCAGCCGAAGCCCAAGAACCCGCGGTTCGCCCGACCCGCGGGCATGGGAGGTGCGTGATGACCACGCAGCCGAGACACCGAGATCCCTCCCCACGGCATACGGACCCGCCGTTGGTGCACGCCGTCAACGTGATGAAGTCGTTCCACGGCGACCAGGTCCTCAAGGGCATCGACCTGGACGTGCATCGCGGCGAGGTCGTCTGCCTCCTCGGCCCGTCAGGGTCGGGGAAGACCACCTTCCTGCGATGCATCAACCAGCTCGAGACGATCGACGGCGGCCGGATCTGGGTCGACGGCGTGCTGATGGGCTACGACGACCGAGCCGGGCGCCTGCATCGGTTGGGCGACAAGGCGATCGCCGCCCAGCGCCGCGACATCGGCATGTGCTTCCAGCGGTTCAACCTGTTCCCGCACATGACCGCCACCGAGAACGTCCTCGAGGCG
>NZ_JBKJPP010000075.1:0-33925 GCF_046595215.1 Lapillicoccus sp.
GTCGGGGCGATCGTGCTGCTGCGCGATGTCAGCGAGCTGCGCCGACGCGAGCAGGAGCTGCTGACCAAGGACGCGACCATCCGCGAGATCCACCACCGGGTGAAGAACAACCTCCAGTCGGTGGCCGCGCTGCTGCGCCTCCAGGCCCGCAGGTCCAGCGACCACCAGGCCAAGGCCGCCCTGGAGGAGGCGGTCCGACGGGTGGGGACGATCGCCCTCGTCCACGAGACGCTCAGTCAGGGCTTCGACGAGACGGTCGACTTCGACCACATCGCCGAGCAGGGCTTCCGGGCAGTCGTGGAGGTGGCTGCCCATGAGATGCCGATCAGACGGCTGCGCACCGGCGACAAGTTCGGCCGGCTCAAGGCCGAGGATGCGACGTCCCTGGCGATGATCCTCAGCGAGCTGATCCAGAACGCCGTCGAGCACGGCCTCTCCGACCATGGCGGCACGGTGGCCGTCGACGTGCGGCGGGTCACCGACCAGCCTGGGCCGGACGTCCTCATCGTCACCATCGTGGACGACGGCGCCGGGATGGCCGAGGGGCGTCGCCCCGGATCGGGTCTGGGCACGCAGATCGTCCAGTCACTCGTCCAGGACCTCCATGGCTCGATCACCTGGACCGACACCGTGCCGCACGGGACGACGGCCCAGTTCACTGCTCCGCTCCGCCCCCTTGCCGGAGACGGCGGCGGCCCGTCCTCGCGGTGAGTCAGCCGGCGCGGCGGGCCCGGGCGTTGCGACGCTTGAGTGCGCGGCGCTCGTCCTCGGAGAGGCCACCCCAGACCCCCGCGTCCTGCCCGGACTCCAGGGCCCACTTGAGGCAGGTGTCGACGACCTCACACCGACGGCAGACGGCTTTCGCGTCTTCGATCTGGAGAATCGCCGGGCCGGTGTTCCCGATGGGGAAGAACAGCTCCGGATCTTCGTCCAGGCAGGCAGCGCGGTCGCGCCAGTCCATGAGGATCGTGCTCCTTGTCGTGCTGGGGTCTCGTGTGGGTGGGTCACACGGTGTAGCCAAATCTTCGGCGCGGCACCTCGCGGCTGGGCGAGGGCGATGCGTCCTGCCCGTGAGGCTGCGGCGACATCATTGTCGTCCATGCGGGGCATCCCGGCCAACGCAGGACAGGCAGCCATGGTTCCGAGGCCAACGACCAGTGTGACGGCAGGCCCTGCCAGGGGCAAGACTTCGACATCGAAACATCCGTCTTCGGCCCTTGTTCGGGGTGAGGGATAGGTCACACCCGGCGGTGTCGGTACGCTCCGGGCGTGAGGTCAACCGCCCCGGGCTCCCCGCGAACGCGCAGCACGTCACGCACTTTCGCGGCAGCACTCTGCCTCCTGCAGGCCCTGGCACTGGTCGGTTTCGCGGGGTTCTACCTCGTCGAGCTCGTCGCAGGCGGGGCCAGCGACGTGGGCGCCGTGGCCATGTCGTTGGCGCTCTTCCTCGTCGTGGCCGCGGGGCTGGCCTACCTCGCCCGCCGCTGGTGGACCGGCTCGGGCGCGGTGACCACGCCGACGGTCGTCTGGAACGTCCTGCTCGTGCCGGTGGCGGTCGGGCTGGCACAGTCGGGGCAGCTGGTCCTCGCTGCTGTCCTCGCCGTCTTCGTCCTGCTCACCATCGTCGCGGCGGTGGCGGCGGGACGGCCCGGCGGGGGCACCGGGGAGTCGGACCCAGAGGCACCCTGACGCTCAGCCCGGGACCCTGCCTCGGGCTACGGTCCGTGCTCGCCGGGAGGCGGCAGTGGCACGCCGGCACCTGGTCCAGAAGGCGTTGCGCACCTTGGCAGCAGTAGGCGAGACAGCCGACCACCTCCCCGACAGTGTGTCCGTCCTTGCCGACGACGCTGCCCGGTACTCCGGCACCGCGATTCTGGCCCACCAAGGCCTTCGCCCAACGACTTCAGGCGGGCACCATGCAGTCGCGGCCCTCTGTGCCCAGTTTGGCGGCGGGTTCCGGCCTGGGGAGCAATGCGGCGACGACGCAACGAACGTGAGGACCCCACCGGGCCACGCGAGACCACCACGCATGACGAAGCGCAAAGAGCCATGCGGGACACCGAGGGGCTACTCCAAGCAGCTCAGCAGCAGTTGCCCACCGTAAGCGTGGGGTCCTACGTGTCACTCAACGGGCCCGACACTCGCAAACGGTGGGCGGCTGACAGCATGAGCCCGCATGACGACCAGAAAACTAGGGGACTGACCGACGGGCGCCGATCCAGATGGAAAGTGGCGCCCGATTTGTATGTATGGCAACACTTTTCGCGTGCGGAGCGGGTGACGGGAATCGAACCCGCACTGTCAGCTTGGGAAGCTGACGCTCAGCCCGAGAGGAGGGTGCCGAGCCCCCACCCGGCTGAGGCGAGGAGGCACCCGAGGAGCAGCGACCCCGCGACGTTGACCACGGCATACCGCAGATCGTGCTCCTCGATGAGGCGTACCGTCTCGAAGGCGAACGTGCTGAACGTCGTGAACGCCCCGCAGAAGCCGGTGCCGAGGAGCAGGGCGACAGCGGCTCCGGCGGCGAGGTGACCGGAGGCCCCGAGGACGACGCCGAGGACGAACGAGCCGGCGAGGTTGACCGACAACGTGCCCCACGGGAAGTCGCTCGGCCAGCGGCTGCGCACGGAGCGGTCGACGAGCCACCGACTCGGCGCGCCGATGGCGGCGCCGAGGGCCACGAGGACGGCTGCCGTCACCGGGCTCGGCGCTCGACGAGACGGCCGAGATGAATGCCGACGAGGGTGGCGAGCAGGCACGCGGCGAGGGTCCCGAAGACGTAGGCCAAGGCGAGCGGTCCGTGGCCGGCGGCAAGGAGCGACCGGGCGTCGGAGGTGTAGGTGGAGAACGTCGTGTAGCCGCCGAGGACACCGACGCCGAGGAACGGGCGCAGATACGGGCTCGGCGCCAGCACCTCGGCCACGATGACGAGGAGTGCACCGAGCAGGAGGCTCCCGCTGACGTTGGCGAGGAAGGTGGCCCAGGGAAAGGTCCCGGACGGTGCAGGCAGTGCCAGCGCGAGGCCGTAGCGCGCCAGGCTGCCGAGGATCCCTCCGGCGGCGATGACGGCGAGCATCCGGGAGGTGGGTGCCGGAGTGGCCGGCTCGCCTCGTGGCTGCCACGCGCGCCCGTCCCCGTGCCCGTCCGGGTCGATCGGCAGGTCCTCGTCGCGTGGGTGCGACCTGGAGGCGGGCATGGGTCGAGCCTACTGAGCGGCGGCAGGGACCGTGCTCAGCGCCGCATGACGACGGCGCGGATCCGGGAACCGGTCTCCGTGAGGATGTCGACGATCTCCTGGGTCTGCTCGGGGGTGAGCCCGCGTCGGCGCCACGCCTGCCGGACCTCGCTGCGGAACTCGTTGATGGTGTGCTCGAGGTCCACGACGGATCCGACGCTGCCGTAGGTCCACGACGCGTCGTGGCCGCCGACCGGTGTGGCGTTCGCGCGCGCCTCGCGGGCGGCGTTCCGCAGCTCGACCCGCAGGTCGCTGCTCTGGTGCTGGACCCGCTCGCGGACCTCCTCGGCGAGCTGTTGCACGGACTGGTCGAGGTCACTGCGCAGGTCCTCCACGTCACCCTGTCGGGCGGCGACCTCGGCGCGTCCGGCGTCGGTGATGCGGTAGGTCGCCTTCCGCCCCTCGGCGGTGCGCTCGACCAGGCCATCCTCCTCGAGCTTGGCGAGGCGGGGGTAGACGGTGCCCGCGCTGGGGGAGTAGAGGCCGTTGAAGCGCTGCTCGAGATCCTGGATGACTTCGTATCCGTGCCGCGGACCCTCGACGAGGAGCGTGAGGAGATAGAGCCGAAGCTGGCCGTGCGCGAACACGGGACTCATGTCAGCCCACCGCCGGCCAGTCGTGGTGGGCGGCGTCCTGGGGTCCGGACTCGCTCCGGGACTCTCCCCGCAGGACGACGATGTTGCCCGAGACGGCGTTGGCCTTGATCTCCAGTGCGCCGTCGCCCTCGCGGATGCGGCCACCCCTGGAGTGGCCGTGTCGGCCACCTCGGGAGACCTGGCGTCCGTCGACGACGACCTGGCCGCTCGCGGTGTTGCCCTCGACGTCGAAGCCGGTGAGGGGGGCCCGCACGGTGACGTCGCCAGAGACCGAGTTGGACGTGACCTTTGAGTGCGCGGTCGTCAGGTCGAGGGCGATGTCACCGCTGACCGTGTTGATCCGGACCGTGGGCAGGTCGCTGCCCTGGACGGTGACGGTGCCCGAGATGGCGTTGACGGTGAGCGGCCCGGACAGGCCATGGCACTCCACGTTGCCGCTGACGGTGTTGAGGTCGAGGTCGCCGTGGAGGTCGCTCAGGGTCAAGGTGCCCGAGACGGTGTTGGCCTTGACGCTGGCTCGGACCCCCGAGACGAGGGCCGCCGCGGTGACTGTCGAGACGGCGGTCCGCGTGTCCACGGGGACCGAGATGCTGACCAGGACCGAGCTGCGCCCGACGCTCTCGAAGGTACGTCTCAGCATGTCCAGGACGTTCTTGTCCGAGTCCTTGCCATGGGTCACCCTGAGGGTGCCCCCGTCCCACGAGACGACGAGCGGCAGGCCCTCGATCCCGGTGACCTCGACCCGTGCAGTGGGCGAGTCGTCGTGGGTGACGACGTCGACCCGTCCCCCCACTACCGCGACCGTGAGCCTGGTGACCCGCTCGTGCTCGTCCCCGATGTCGAGGACCTTCGGACCCTCGATGCGCCACTGCTGCGCCTGTGCTGACATGTCCACTCCCGATCCCGGGCGACCCGAACGTCTGCCGGACATTCCGGCATACGCGTTATATCGCGTTGTCGAGTGTCACGCTATATCGCGTTTGGAGCCACCGCAAGCCCCACCGACATCGGGCTGGGCAGGGGTCAGGAGGTGAGGTGCATCCAGTCGTACCAGCCGTTGTGCAGGACGAGCCAGGCGATGAGCCCGTAGCCCGCCTGCCCGGGGTGCACCGAGTCGGGCCCCGCCGTCAGCTCGGAGATCCACTGGTCGTGGCCGACGAGCGGGCGGAAGCAGTCGACATAGGTCACCCGCCGGCGGGCGCAGACGTCGGCCTGTGCCTCCGCGAGTGCCTCGATGCGGGTGTTGTGCTCGGGTTCGAGACCCGGGGCCAGCCCGACGACGAAGGCCGCGATGCCGCTCGACGACGCCTCGTCGAGGATGTTGGCGAGGTTGAGCCGCGACCTCGCCATCGAGACCCCGGCTGGCACGTCGCCGGCCCCGGCGGAGATGACGAGACGCCGCTCGGAGCGACCCGCCCACCGGGGTGTGCACTCCTGGCGCCAGCGGGCCATGACGTCGGCGGAGGTGTTGCCCCGCACCCCGAGGTTGTATGCCGTGAGGTCCAGGTCGGGGTGGTGGGTGCGGCTGACGACGCGGCCCACCCAGCCCAGGCCCTTGGGGTCGCCGTAACCCGCCGTCATCGACGCCCCGACGAAGCACAGGCCGACGTCGCGGCGCCCCTGGGCGAGGTTGAACTCGGCGCTGGGGTTGAAGGCGGTGCGACCCTCGTCCGGATCGGAGCTGGGGTAGGCCGGGCCGGCGGCCTCGCTGTCGAACACGGTCACGTCAATCCTTGTCGGGTCGTCATGCGTCAGGCGAGCTACTCGTCGTCGTCGAGGCGGGCCAGCCACGTCGCCAGGCGCTCGATCGGCACCTCGAAGTCCGGGTGGAGGTCGACGAAGGTCCGCAGTTGCTCGGCGAGCCACTCGAAGGAGACCTCCTCCTCCCCGCGCCTGGCCGTCAGCTCCTCGATGCCCCGGTCGGTGAAGTACACCCTCGCAGGCTATCGCGCAGGCGCGCTCACCTCACGCACGCCAGGCGCTGCCGCCCCCTCTGATCCGCAGCGGACTCAGCGGTCGAACGCGCCCGCCAGAATCGCGGCCTGCTCGAGCTCGTGCTTCTTGTGCGACCCGGTCGCCGGGGAGGCCGAGGCCTGGCGCGAGATGACGCGCAGCCCGCGGTGCTCGTCTCGCTCGGCGAGGGCCTCAGGCAGGTTGAGGGCCATGAACGGCCACGCGCCCTGGTTCTTCGGCTCGTCCTGGACCCAGACGATCTCGGCGTCGGGATAGGCCGTCATCGCCTCGGCCACCTCGCGGCCGGGGACCGGGGCGAGCTGCTCGACGCGCAGGATCGCCGTCGCCTCGTCGCCGCGCCTGGTGCGCTCGGCCTCGAGGTCCCAGACGATCTTGCCCGAGGCGAGCAGCACCCGGGTCACGGCGCCGCCGTCGAGCCGGGCGGGGTCGGGGATGACCGGGCGGAACCCACCGGTGGTGAAGTCCTCGACCGCACTCGCCGCGGCCTTGAGGCGCAGCATCGACTTCGGGGTGAAGACGATGAGCGGGCGACGGGGTCGTGCGTAGGCCTGGCGACGCAGCAGGTGGAAGTACGACGCGGGCGTCGACGGGTAGGCCACCGTCATGTTGTCCTCGGCGCACTGCTGCAGGTAGCGCTCGATGCGGGCAGAGGAGTGGTCCGGGCCCTGCCCCCCGTAGCCGTGCGGCAGGAGCAGGACGACGGAGGAGCGCTGGCCCCACTTCTGCTCCGAGGCCGAGATGAACTCGTCGACGATCGACTGCGCGCCGTTGGCGAAGTCACCGAACTGGGCCTCCCAGAGCACGAGCGCGTCGGGACGCTCGACGGAGTAGCCGTATTCGAAGCCCATGGCCGCGAACTCGCTCAGCAGCGAGTCATAGACCCAGAAGCGGGCCTGACCCTCGCCGAGGTAGAGCAGCGGCGTCCACTCCTCGGCGGTGACCTTGTCGATGAGCACCGCGTGGCGCTGGACGAAGGTGCCCCGCCGGCTGTCCTGGCCGGCGAGCCGCACCGGCGTGCCCTCCTTGAGGAGGGAGCCGAAGGCGAGCAGCTCACCCATCGCCCAGTCGACGCCCCCCTGGCGGGTCATCTGCGCCCGCTTCTCCATGAGCTGCATGAGCTTTGGGTGGATCGTGAAGCCGGCGGGCACGTTGACGAACGCGTCGCCGAGGTGCTCGAGGTCGGTCTGCGAGATCGCGGTGACGTCGGACTGGCGCGGGGCCGTCGCCTCGTCGGCGGCCTGGGCCGAGGGCTTCTCGAGTCCGCCGTGGCCCTCGACGTCCGAGCCCCGGTCGCCGTGGTCCGATTCGTCGCTGGGCGGCTTCGGGGGGGTCTTGATGGCCTCCTTGGTCTCCACGAACACCCGCTCGAGCTGCTGCTGGTAGTCGCGCAGCGCCGCCTCGACGTCCTCGACGGAGATGTCGCCGCGACCGATCAGCGACTCGGTGTAGAGCTTGCGGACCGAGCGCTTGGCCTCGATGAGGTTGTACATCAGCGGCTGGGTCATCGACGGGTCGTCGCCCTCGTTGTGTCCCCGCCGGCGGTAGCAGACCAGGTCGATGACGACGTCCTTGTTGAACGCCTGGCGGTAGTCGTAGGCGAGCTCGGCCACCCGGACGCAGGCCTCGGGGTCGTCCCCGTTGACGTGGAAGATCGGGGCCTGGATCATCCGCGCGACGTCGGTGGAGTAGACCGAGGACCGCGACGAGGACGGCGACGTGGTGAAGCCGACCTGGTTGTTGACGACGATGTGGATCGTGCCGCCGGTGCGGTAGCCGCGCAGCTGCGAGAGGTTGAGCGTCTCGGCGACGACCCCCTGCCCGGCGAACGCGGCGTCACCGTGCATGAGCACCGGCAGGACGGTGAAGGCCTCGCCCGCGAGGTTGAGCCGGTCCTGCTTGGCCCGGACGATGCCCTCGAGCACCGGGTCGACGGCCTCGAGGTGGGACGGGTTCGCAGCGAGGTAGACCTTGGTCTGCGCGCCGTCCTCCGTGACGAACTCGCCCTCGGTGCCGAGGTGGTACTTCACGTCACCCGAACCCTGCACGGACCTGGGGTCCTGCGCGCCCTCGAACTCGCGGAAGATCTGGCTGTAGGACTTGCCGGCGATGTTGGCGAGCACGTTGAGCCGGCCGCGGTGCGGCATACCGATGCACACCTCGTCCATGCCCTCGGTTGCGGCGCGGCAGAGGATCCGGTCGAGCAGGGCGATCACCGACTCGCCACCCTCGAGCGAGAACCGTTTCTGGCCCACGAACTTGGTCTGGAGGAACGTCTCGAACGCCTCTGCGGCGTTGAGCCGGCGCAGGATCCACATCTGCTCGGCGCTGGACGTCTTCGAGAAGGGGACCTCGACCTTGGACTGGATCCAGGTGCGCTGCTCCGGGTCTTGGATGTGCATGTACTCGATGCCGAGGGTGCGGCAGTAGGAGTCGCGCAGGATGCCGAGGATGCGGCGCAGCTTCAGGAACGGCTCGCCCCCGAACCCCCCCGTGGCGAAGGAGCGGTCAAGGTCCCAGAGGCTGAGGCCGTGGGTCGTCACGTCGAGGTCGGGGTGACGACGCTGGCGGTACTCCAGCGGGTCGGTATCGGCCATCAGGTGGCCACGGACCCGGTAGGCGTGAATGAGCTCTTGGACCCGCGCGACCTTGTTGATGTCGTCGTCGTGGGTGGCGGAGATGTCCTGGATCCAGCGGATCGGCTCGTAGGGGATGCGCAGGGACTCGAAGATCTCGTCGTAGAAGCCGTCCCCGCCGAGGAGCAGCTGGTGGACGATGCGCAGGAAGTCACCGCTCTGCGCGCCCTGGATGATCCGGTGGTCGTAGGTGCTCGTGACCGTGAGGATCTTGCTCACGGCGTTGCGCGTGAGGTTCTCGTCGCTGGCGCCCTGCCACTCGGCGGGATACTCCAGCGCGCCGACGCCGATGATCGCACCCTGACCCGCCATCAGCCGCGGGACGGAGTGGACGGTGCCGATGGTGCCGGGGTTGGTCAACGAGATCGTCGTGCCCTGGAAGTCCTCGACGGTGAGCTTGTTGCCGCGCGCCTTGCGCACGACGTCCTCGTAGGCGGTCCAGAAGTGGACGAAGTCCATCGACTCGGCGGACTTGATGCTCGGGACGAGGAGCTGGCGGGTGCCGTCGGCCTTGGGCACGTCGATGGCGAGCCCGAGGTTGACGTGTGCCGGCCGGATGAGCACCGGCTTGCCGTCGCGCTCGCCGAAACCGCTGTTCATCTCCGGCATCTGCGCCAGGGCCTTGACGAGGGCGTAGCCGATGAGGTGCGTGAAGGACACCTTGCCGCCCCGCGAGCGGGCCAGGTGGTTGTTGATGACGACGCGGTTGTCGATGAGCAGCTTGGCGGGGACGGCGCGCACGCTGGTCGCGGTGGGGACGCCGAGCGAGCTCTGCATGTTGGCGACGACGCGGGCCGCGGGACCACGCAGGGGCTTGACCTCGTCCTCGCTCACCGGCCCACTGTTCTTGACGGCGGGGATGTCACGCGGTTTGGGCGGGGTCTTGCTCTCAGCCGGACTCGGGGCCTCCCGCCTCGGCGCGGCAGGTGCGGCCGGCGCGGCCTTCACGTCGGCCGAGGGGGAGCCGTTGCGGCCGGCCGGCTTCGAGGCCGCGCTCGCCGCCGCAGAGCCGTTGGGGGCACGGTTCGCGGTGGCCCTGGCGAATCCTCCCTCGGCGGGCTTGTAGTCCGCGAAGAACGCCCACCAGGCCTTGTCCACCGATGACTTGTCGCTGAGGTACTGCTGGTACAGCTCGTCCACCAGCCACTCGTTCGGCCCGAAAGCCGAGATCGGGTCGGTGGTCCGGGACTGGTCAGGCACGGCGGATACGCCTCTTTCATAGCGTCGACGATGACGGCCGCACGCGCTTTTACCACGGTGGTAGGTACACGGCGCGCCATGTCAAGACTAGACCCGAGGGACGAGGGGCGGGGACCACCACGCTCGTGGCGGTCAGCTGATGTCGCGGCGCACCGTCATGGCCGACCCGATGCCTGCCATCACCGCGGCATAGGTGGCGAGGACGAGGGCTCCGGCCCACCACGAGAGCAGATGCGTCTCGGACCCGGGCTGCTGCACGCCGGCGGTGATCGCGGACGTCGCGCTGCTCGGGAAGTAGGGCGCGATGTCCCGGCCCCACGACTGGAACGAGAAGACGAGCGCGATGATCGGCTCGACGATGAACGCCACCCCGACGGTGATGAGCAGGGCCGCGACCTGGTTGGGGATGAGGATCCCCGCGCCGAGCCCGATGAGCGCCCACAGGCCGAGGACCAGCAGGCTCAGGGCAAGGGTCCGCCCGATCGACGCGTCCGGGAAGGGCGCGAAGCCCTTGAGGGCGATGATCGTGGCGCCGATGCCGACCGACCCGACCAGCGACACGACGCCGTAGAAGGCGCCGATACCGAGCAGGGAGACGATCTTGGCACCCATGACCTGCACCCGGCGGGGGTTGGTCAAGAAGGTGCTGGTGATCGTCTTGTGCCGGTACTCCGACCCGATCGTCATCACCCCGATGGCCAGCGTCAGGAGGTAGGCCACCGTGAGCCCACCGGTGTAGACCGACCGCACGAGAGCAGGGTCGGCCAGCGTCACGCTCGGCGCCCCGGGATCGGGCGGGCCGCCCGCCCCGAGGAGGGCGGTGAGCGCGGCGAGGCCGGCACCCAGGGCGAAGACCCCGATGGCCATGCCCCACCACATCCGGGTGGTGAAGAACTTGCGGAACTCGGCGGTGATGGCCTGGTTCATCTCTGGTTGCCTCCATCGTGGCCCGCGAACGCAGCGCGCTCCGGGGGGGCGGTCGCGACGGTCGCGTCGTTGAGGTTGCGGTTGCGGTTGTCCGGCGCCGTCGTCAGCCGGAAGTAGAGCGCCTCGAGGTCGGTGTCGAGGGTTCGCAGCTCGTGGATCACCGCTCCGGCACGGTGGGCGATGTCACCCACGCGCGCGAGCTCGTGGGTGCGCACCCGCAGGGTGCCGTCCTCGCCGAGGCGCGACTCGAGGCCCCCGGCGAGCAGGGCGCTGGAGAGGTCCGCGCTCTCCGGGGTCCGCACGAGCACCGTTGGCTCACCCTGCAGCTCGGTGATCGGTCCCTGGGCCACGCTGCGGCCGTTCGCGATGATGACGACGTCGTCGACGGTCTGCTCCACCTCCTGGAGCATGTGGCTGGAGATGAGGATCGTCTTGCCCTCGGCCGACAGGTGGCGCATGAAGCCGCGCAGCCAGCGGATGCCCTCGGGGTCGAGACCGTTGGCGGGCTCGTCGAGGATGACCACCTTGGGGTCGCCGAGCAGCGCCGCCGCGAGGCCGAGCCGCTGACGCATGCCCATGGAGTAGCCCCCGGCGCGCTTGTTGGCGGCGGCGGGGATGCCGACGAGGTCGAGCATGGCGTCGACCCGGCTGTCGGGGATGCCCGAGGCCGCAGCCAGGACCCGCAGGTGGTTGCGGCCGGTGCGTCCGGGGTGGAAGCTCGTCGCCTCCAGCGCCGAGCCCACCTGCTGCAACGGCGTGCGGATGTCGTGGTAGTTCTGCCCGTCGATCGTCGCCGTGCCCTCGGTGGGGCGGATCAGCCCCAGGAGCATCCGGAGGGTGGTCGTCTTTCCCGCGCCGTTGGGCCCGAGGAAGCCGGTGATGCGGCCGGGCTCGACGACGAAGTCGAGGTGGTCGACGGCGGTGAAGGTGCCGAACCGCTTGGTCAGCCCCTGCACCACGATGCGTGCGCCCTGGGTGGTCATGTCGGGCTCGTTGCTCGTGTCATGTCCCCATCAAAGCAGCGGCCACCACGCCGAGCCTCCCCCTCAGGGGTGAATCCAGCCGTGACCAGGGGGGAGATCAGGGTCGACCCTGAGGCCGACCCCCCGGCATACCCGCGGTGACCCGACCGGCGACGGATCCTCCGTAGGATGGTCCCCATCATGGGTGAATGGTTGCTGGTGCTCGCCGCCGTCGTCCTGACGGCAGGCACGGCACTGTTCGTGGCGGCCGAGTTCTCCCTCGTGGCGCTCGACCGCCCCACCGTCCAGCGGGCGGTCGACCGGGGTGACGGCCGTGCCCGGCTGGTCCTGCGCTCGCTGCGCCAGCTCTCGACCCAGCTGTCGGCAGCCCAGGTCGGCATCACGCTGACGACCCTCATCGTCGGCTACCTCGCCCAGCCGTCCATCGGGTCGTTGCTGCGTGCACCGCTGGGCGCCGTCGGACTGCCCGCCGCCGCTGTCGAACCCGTGGGGACAACGCTCGCGCTCGTCCTCGTGACGATCTTCTCGATGATCTTCGGCGAGCTCCTGCCGCAGTTCCTCGGGATCTCCGCCCCGCTCCAGACGGCCAAGGTGGTCGCGCTCCCGGTGCGGGTGTTCGCGGTGATTGCCAGGCCGATGATCATCGTCCTGAACGGCTCGGCCAACGGCTTTCTCAAGCGCCTCGGCGTGACGCCCCAGGAGGAGCTGTCCGGGGCCCGGACTCCGCAGGAGCTGGCGAGCCTCGTGCGCCGCTCGGCGCAGCAGGGCACGCTCGAGGAGACGACGGCCCGGCGGCTGACCCGGTCGCTCGACTTCGGCGACCGCACCGCCTCCGACGTGATGACCCCCCGGGTCCGGGGCACGGCGGTGGAGCGCACCGCGAGCGCCGAGGACGTCATCCGGCTCGCGCGTCAGACCGGACACTCCCGCTTCCCCGTGATCGGCGCGGACTGGGACGACATCGACGGACTGGTGCACGTGAAGAAGGCCATTGCCGTCCCGCACGCCCGGCGGGCGGAGGTCCCGGTCAGCGCCCTCATGGTCCCGCAGGTCCTCGTCCCCGAGACGATCCGCCTCGACCCGCTGCTGCTGCTGCTGCGCGCGGCGGGGCTGCAGATGGCGGTGGTCGTGGACGAGTATGGCGGCACGTCCGGGGTGGTCACCCTCGAGGACGTCGTCGAGGAGATCGTCGGCGAGGTCAGCGACGAGCACGACCGCACCCGCAGCAACGGCCAGCAGCTCACCGACGGGTCGTGGACGGTGCCGGGTCTGTGGCGTCCCGACGAGGTCAGGGACCAGCTCGGTGCCGTCGTCCCGGACGGGCCGACCTACGAGACGACGGGGGGTTTTGTGATGGCCGCCCTCGGCCGGGTCCCCGACGTGGGGGACGAGCTGAGCATCCCCGGCTGGATCCTGAGGGTCTCGCGGATGGACGGGCGCCGAGTCGACCGGATCCGGTTCGTCCCCACCCCGGCGGGCGCCGTCGATCCGCCCTCTGGCGGGGGGAGCGGGCGATGAGCCACTCCGTCGCCCTGTGGATCTCCGTCGCCCTCCTGCTCGGCAACGCCTTCTTCGTCGGCGCGGAGTTCTCCGCGATGGCGGCCCGCCGCTCGACCCTGGAGCCCCTGGCCGAGGCCGGCAGCGCCCGCGCCCGGATCTGCCTCGACGCCCTTGAGCAGATGGGCTCGATGCTCGCCACGGCCCAGCTCGGCATCACCGTCTGCTCCGTCGGCCTCGGGGCGCTCGCCGAGGTCGCGCTCCACGACATCCTCGAGGGCCTTTTCGACGCGTGGGACGTGCAGGGCCGGTTCGGGCTGAGCGACGCGTGGACCAGCCCGATCGCGCTCGCGCTCGCCCTGCTGGTCGTGGTCTATCTCCACGTCGTGGTCGGCGAGATGATCCCCAAGAACCTAGCCATCGCCGGTCCCGACCGGGCCGCCCTCATCCTTGTGCCACCGCTGCTCTTCGTGGCGCGGACCCTGCGCCCCGTCGTGCGGGTCATGGAGTGGGTCGCCAAGGGCCTGGTCCGCCTCGTCGGGGTGGAGCCCAGGGACGAGATCGCGAGTGCGTTCACGGCCGAGGAGGTGGCCCACATCGTCGCCGAGAGCCACGCCGAGGGGCTCATCGAGGAGGACCGCAGGGGTCTGGTGCGCAGCGCACTCGAGTTCAGCGACAAGGTCGCCTCCGACGTCGCGGTGCCGGTCGAGGCACTGACCACCGTGACCCTGGGGGCGACGCCCGCCGACATCGAGCGGCTCGTCGCCAAGCGCGGCTTCTCTCGCTACCCCGTGCGGGACGCCGACGGTGAGGTCGCGGGCTACCTTCACCTCAAGGACGTCCTCTACGCCGACGACGAGCGGCACGGCCAGCCGGTGCCGCTCAAGCGGGTCCGGCGCCTGGCGACCGTCTCACCCGACGACGAGGTCGAGGACGTCCTCGCGACGATGCAGCGCACCGGGGCCCACCTGGCCCGGGTCGTCGACAGCGACGGCTCGGTGAGTGGGGTCGTCTTTCTCGAGGACGTCCTCGAGGAGCTCGTCGGCGAGGTCACCGACGCCACCCAGCGCTGACCCGGCACACCCCGGCCCGTGTTGCCTCGGCCCGGCACACCTTGTTGCGCGTCATCTCGCAGAGCTGCTGCCCTGGCAGGTCGACCCTTCTCCGAGAAGACGGGGAGCCCGGACCAGGCCAGCGCCGATCCGCACTCCGTTGGTGCCCCCGGCAGGATTCGAACCTGCGCCACCGCCTCCGGAGGGCGGTGCTCTATCCCCTGAGCTACGGGGGCGTGCACCCGGTGGGGTGCCGCCGTCGGACCGGTGTCAACCGTTCGGCTGTGCCCGGCGAGGCTAGCAGCCTAGGGTGGGTTTCATGGAACCGGCTGGCCCCGCAGTGCCTTCTCGGGGGCCGGACCACCCGGGGTGGGTGCTGGTCTGCGACGACACCGAGTCGATCCGTCTGCTGATCCGGATCAACCTCGAGCTGGCGGACCTCGAGGTGGTCGAGTCGAGCGACGGCGAGTCGGCGCTCGCGCTGCTGCGCGGCGCCGGTGCCAACCTGCCCGGCTGCGTCATCCTCGACGCCCAGATGCTGCCCCGGGACGGCTGGTGGGCGGTGGGCCAGATCCGGCGTTCACCCGAGCTCGCCCAGCTGCCCGTCGTCATGGTCACGGCTGCCCTCCAGCAGCACGAGCGCGCCCGTGCCGGTGGCGCGGGCCTCGACGCCTTCGTCGCCAAGCCGTTCGACCCCGACCGGCTCGTCAACCTGGTCAGGGGCTTCGTCGCCCGGGGTCGCCTCTTCGAGACCCCTGACCGCCCGTAGGCTCGGGCCATGCGCGCACACGAGGCCGGAGCCCTCCACGCCGACGGTTACGGTCATCCGTCGTGGTTGCGGGTGCCCGCCGACGTCAACGCGCTCGTCCCCTCGCTCTGGTCAGCTTCGGTGGGGCGAGACGGTGAAGGGGTCCTCACCGTGGCGGGGATCAGCGTCCTCGACCTGGCCCGCGAGTTCGGCACCCCGGCCTACGTCCTGGACGAGGACGACTTCCGCACCCGTGCGGGAGCGTTCCGCGACACCTACACCGAGGTCTTCGACGACCTGTGCGGCGGCGCGGACGTCTACTACGCCGGCAAGGCCTTCCTGTGCACCGAGGTCGCCCGCTGGGTTGACGACGAGGGCCTGCGGCTCGACGTGTGCTCGGGCGGCGAGCTCGCCGTCGCGGTGCGGGCCGGGATGCCGGGAGAGCGGATCGGCGTGCACGGCAACAACAAGTCGGTGGCCGAGCTCGAGGCGGCCGTGTCCTACGGTGTCGGGCGGATCGTTGTGGACTCCTTCGAGGAGATCGAGCGTCTCGCCGAGGTGGCCGACCGACTGGGGACCCCGACCGGGGTGATGGTGCGGGTCACCGTCGGGGTCGAGGCCCACACGCACGAGTTCATCGCGACGGCCCACGAGGACCAGAAGTTCGGCTTCTCCCTCAGCGGGGGAGCAGCAGCGGAGGCGGTCCGCCGCGTCCTCGCCCACGCCCCGCACCTGCAGCTGCTCGGGCTGCACAGCCACATCGGGTCCCAGATCTTCGACACCTCCGGCTTCGAGGTGTCTGCTCGGCGCGTCATCGGGCTGCATGCCGAGGTCGTCGCGGAGCACGGTGTGGAGATGCCAGAGCTCGACCTCGGGGGGGGGTTCGGCATCGCCTACACCACCGAGCACGACCCGCTGCCGCCGAAGAGCCTCGCGGTGGGGATGGCCGAGATCATCGAGCGCGAGTGCCGGGCGAGCCGGCTCGCGGTCCCGCGGATCTCGATCGAGCCGGGCCGGGCGATAGCCGGGCCGAGCACCTTTACGCTCTACGAGGTCGGCACCGTGAAGCCGGTCGGGCTCGACGGAGGGGCCTCGCGCACCTACGTGTCCGTCGACGGCGGCATGAGCGACAACATCCGCACGGCGCTCTACGACGCGAACTACTCCTGCACAGTGGCGAACCGGGCCAGCACGGCCGAACCGATGCTGACCCGGGTCGTCGGGAAGCACTGCGAGAGCGGCGACATCGTCGTGATGGACGAGTTCCTGCCGTCTGACCTCTCGGCCGGCGACCTGCTCGCCGTGCCCGGCACGGGCGCCTACTGCAGGGCCCTGTCCAGCCAGTACAACCACACCCCCCGTCCGCCGGTCATCGCGGTGCGAGACGGGCGGGCCCGCGTCATCGTCCGCCGCGAAACGGTGGACGACCTGCTCGCGCTCGACGTGCCGTGAACCATGCCGTGAACCACCCGCGTCGACGTGCGGCCGCCTGATGTCCACCAGAACGTCCGGATCGCGGAACAAAGAATGTTCACAGGCTGGACACGGGAGAATCCCCGAGTGAGCGACACCACGAGCGTCCCCTCCGCGCCGGGGCAGCACCCCCCGGCCCTGCGGATCGCCCTGCTCGGCTGCGGGGTCGTCGGATCGGCGGTCGCGCGCCTGATGACCGAGCACGGCAGCGACCTCGCCGCCCGGGTCGGGAGACCGCTCGAGATCGTTGGCATCGCGGTGCGCCGCCCCGGACGCGACCGCAGCACGACCGGCGTGGCCCCCGAGCTCTTCACGACGGACGCCGAGGAGCTGGTCACCCGCGCCGACGTGGTCATCGAGGTCATCGGTGGCATCGAGCCGGCGCGTTCGCTCATCCTCCGGGCCATGGCGCACGGGGCCTCCGTCGTGACGGCCAACAAGGCGCTGCTCGCCGAGGACGGCCCGACCCTGTATGCCGCGGCGGAGGACCGAGGGGTGGACCTCTACTACGAGGCGGCGGTCGCCGGAGCGATCCCGCTGCTGCGTCCCCTGCGCGAGTCCCTCGCGGGTGACGACGTCCGGAAGGTCCTCGGCATCGTCAACGGCACGACGAACTACGTGCTCGACAAGATGGACACAACGGGCGCCGGGTTCTCCGACGCGGTCGAGCAGGCCCAGGCGCTCGGCTACGCGGAGGCCGACCCGACCGCCGACATCGAGGGATTCGACGCGGCTGCCAAGGCCGCGATCCTCGCGTCGCTCGCCTTCCACACCCGGGTCTCGAGCCAGGACGTGCACCGGGAGGGCATCACGGAGGTGACGGCTGCCGACGTGCAGGCGGCGCGCGAGATGGACTGTGTCGTCAAGCTGCTCGCGATCTGCGAGCGGGTCGACGTCGTCGATGACGAGGGTGTCTCGACCTCGGGGGTCTCGGTCCGGGTCCACCCGGCGATGATCCCCCGTTCCCACCCGCTCGCCGGGGTCCGCGAGGCCTTCAACGCCGTCTTCGTCGAGGCCGACGCAGCCGGCGAGCTGATGTTCTACGGCAGGGGAGCCGGCGGCGATCCCACGGCCTCGGCGATCCTCGGCGACGTCGTCGCCGTCGCCCGCCACCGCATCGGCGGTGGCCGCGGACCGGGGGAGAGCACCTACGCCGACCTGCCGATCCTGTCCATGGGCCAGGCCCAGACCCGCTACCACATCAGCCTTGACGTCGCCGACCGTCCGGGCGTGCTCGCCCAGGTCGCGGCGGCGTTCGCGGAGCAGCAGGTCTCCATCGAGACGGTGCGCCAGCAGATCCTGCCGTCGTACGGCGAGGGGTCGACCGGCGAGGAGTCGGCCGACGAGGGGGGCGCCAGCCTCGTCGTCGTGACCCACACCGCTTCCGACGCGGCGCTGTCGGCGACCGTCGAGGCCCTCGCCGCGATGCCCATCGTGCGGGCGGTCAACTCCGTCATGCGGGTGGAGGGCGGGTGACGTGGCACACCAGTGGCGCGGAGTGATCCGTGAGTATGCCGACCGGTTGCCGACGCTGGTCGGTGCGCCGGTGGTCACCCTCCTGGAGGGCGGCACCCCCCTCATCAGGGCGGAACACCTCTCGGCCCTGGTGGGTGCCGAGGTGTGGCTGAAGTACGAGGGCCTCAACCCGACGTGCTCGTTCAAGGACCGTGGGATGACGGCAGCGATCTCCGTCGCCGCCCGACGCGGAGCCAAGGCCGTCATCTGCGCATCAACCGGCAACACCAGCGCCTCTGCCGCCGCGTACGCCACGAAGGCCGGGATGACTTGTGGCGTCCTGGTGCCCGACGGCAAGATCGCGTTGGGCAAGCTGAGCCAGGCCATCGCCCACGGAGCCACCCTGCTGCAGGTCGAGGGCAACTTCGACGACTGCCTGACCCTGGCCCGCAAGCTGGCCGAGTCCTATCCCGTCGAGCTGGTGAACTCGGTCAACCCTGCTCGCATCGAGGGGCAGAAGACGGCGGCGTTCGAGGTCGTGGACGCCCTGGGGGACGCGCCCGACATCCACTGCCTGCCCGTCGGCAACGCCGGCAACATCACGGCATACTGGCGCGGTTACAGCGAGTACCACACCGGTTCCGAGCAGCCCGGCCCCGCGACGCAGCGGCCCCGGATGTGGGGGTTCCAGGCCGAGGGGGCTGCCCCCATCGTCAGGGGCCACCCGATCGACCACCCCGAGACGGTGGCAACGGCGATCCGGATCGGCAACCCCGCGTCGTGGCGGCAGGCCGTCGCTGCTCGCGACGAGTCGGGGGGGCGCATCGACGCGGTCACGGACGAGCAGATCCTGGCGGCGCACCGGATCCTCTCCGCTCGGGAGGGGGTCTTCGTCGAGCCGGGTTCGGCCGCCTCCGTGGCGGGGTTGATCGCTTCCCACGAGGCAAGGCTCGTGCCGCCCGGGGCCCGCATCGTCTGCACGGTCACCGGGCACGGACTCAAGGACCCGCAGTGGGCGCTCAAGCAGGCCGACGGCTCCGAGGTCGTCCCGGTCCGGGTGCCCGTGGATGCCGTGACCGCGGCCGCCGCCCTGCGACTCGAGGGCTGAGGTCGTGACCACGGTCCCGGCGGGCGCGGCCGTCCGGGTCCGGGTGCCGGCCAGCAGTGCGAACCTCGGTCCCGGTTTCGACGCCATCGGCCTCGCCCTCGGGTTGTGGGACGCCTATGAATTCGTCGTGGCGGATGGGGCGGGGCTCGACATCGACGTCGTCGGTGAGGGCGCCGCCGACGTGCCCCGGGACGCCTCGCACCTCGTCGTCCGGTCAATGGTCCGGGGCTTCGACCAGCTCGGGCAGCCTGTCCCAGATGGGCTCAGGCTGATGGCGCACAACGGAATTGCCCATGGTCGGGGTCTCGGTTCGTCGGCCGCCGCGATCGTGGCCGGAGTCGTGGCAGCCCACGCGCTCTGGGCCATTGCCCTGGCGCCCGACCTCGCGGCGGGGTCCCTGGTGCCGGTTGACCTCGGCCTCGTCAACGACCTCGCCAGTGAGCTGGAAGGACATCCCGACAACGCGTCCGCGAGCGTCTACGGCGGGATGACGCTCTCGTGGTCGGTGGATCCCGGCCAGCCGCACGCTGGCCGGACCGGCACCGCGCCCATCGCCGTCCACCCCGACGTCACGGCCGTCGTCTTCGTCCCGGCCACCCAGCTGGCCACGCACCACGCCCGCTCGGTCCTACCAGCCACAGTGCCCCATCGCGAGGCGGCCCAGAACGCCGGCCGCGCGGCCCTGCTCATCGAGGCGATGACGAGGCGTCCCGACCTCCTCGTCCCGGCGACCCGGGAGTGGCTGCACCAGGAGGCCCGCCGTCCGTCCTTCGCCCCCTCGATGGCGCTGGTCGACGCGTTGCGGGCCGACGGGCACGCGGCCGTGATCTCCGGCGCCGGGCCGAGCATCCTCGTGCTGACGACGCATGACCGCGCCGTCGACGTCGTGGTCCCCGCCGCGCTGGGAGGCGGCTGCGCGTGGCGGCGTCTCGAGCCCGGCATACCGGGTCGTGGTGTCGAGGTGACCCGGGGTTGAGCGTGGCCGCGACGGTGGGTCCTCACTCTCGGGTCTTCACGGCCGCGCTCATGCTCGAGGTGTTACATTGATGCCGCACCGCACGGCGGGGCCGAGTCTCGGCCGTCAGCACGCGGGGTAACACCAACCACGACGGGCGAGGTCGTCTTGCCCCGGCAGATGCGCGCGTGCGCGTCGATGACGTGGGGATCACCGGGCCAGGACAGCTGGCCAAGCACCGGTGACGGCTCGAAATCACCGGGCCGCGCCGTTTCCGAGGGGAAGGGTCCTTCGTGACAGACACCACCGCACGTCCCGCATCGAGCGCCAAGGTGACGCGCACCGGCCTCGCGGCCCTCAACGTCGCCGAGCTCAAGGGCGTCGCATCGGGCCTGGGGATCACCGGGACGACGAAGATGCGCAAGGACGATCTGGTCGCCGCCATCGCGAGCCGGCAGTCCGGCGGCTCGGGCAGCGCCGCCGAGCGCCCGGAGCCGCGTCGCTCCCGACGGGCCGGCGCCGCCGCGACCAACGAGAGCGCCGTCGCGACCCACGAGAAGGCCTCCTCGGCCGCCCCCGCTGCGGCAGCCGAAGCCCCCGTGGTGCGTGCCGAGCCGATCCCCGATGGCCGTGGCCACGACCGGGGTGAGGCGCGTTCCGAGAACACCTCGGGCGGGCCGGACACGGCCGTCCGCGACGAGCGGCAGGGTGAGCAGCGGGCGGAGGGTGAGCAGCGGGCGGAGGGTGAGCAGCGCCCGACCCGCAACGGTCAGCAGGACCGCCGCCAGGACCGGGGTGCCCAGCAGGAGCGCCGTCAGCACGACCGCGACGCTGAGCAGGATCGCCAGCAGAGCCCTTACCAGGAGCGTCGTCAGCACGACCGTGAAGTCCAGCAGGACCGTCGGAGCCAGGACCGCGATGGCCAGCAGGAGCGCGAGCAGGACCGTCAGCAGGGTCCGGCCCAGGACCGAGCGCCGGGTCAGGGCGGTGCTGATCGTGCTGCGGAGCGGAACGCCGACAAGGGGGAGCGCCAGGGCAACCAGGGGGCGTCCGTCGGCCAGGCCGGCCGCTACGACGACGAGGACGGTCGGGGCGGACGCCGCCGCAACCGTCAACGCAGCCGCGACCGCAAGCGCACCGGGCGCCCGGCGACCGGGGGCAGCCAGGACTTCGAGCCAGAGGTCCAGCTCAACGACGACGACGTGCTCGTCCCCGTGGCCGGGATCCTCGACGTCCTCGACAACTACGCGTTCGTGCGGACCTCCGGCTACCTCCCGGGGGTCAACGACGTCTACGTCCCGCTCGGTGTGGTCAAGAAGAACGGGCTGCGCAAGGGTGACGCGGTCACCGGCGCCGTCAAGGCGCTGCGTGATGGCGAGTCTCCGCAGGAAGGGGCCGTCAACCGTCAGAAGTTCAACGCCCTCGTGCGCCTCGACTCGATCAACGGGCAGACGCCGGATCAGTCACGGGCGCGCGTGGAGTTCGGCAAGCTCACGCCGCTATACCCCCAGGAGCGGCTGCGGCTCGAGACGGAGCCGGGCATCCTCACGACCCGGATCATCGACCT
Source organism: Lapillicoccus sp. (assembly GCF_046595215.1). Taxonomy (NCBI): domain Bacteria; kingdom Bacillati; phylum Actinomycetota; class Actinomycetes; order Micrococcales; family Intrasporangiaceae; genus Lapillicoccus; species Lapillicoccus sp. The sequence goes on from NZ_JBKJPP010000075.1 coordinate 21,404, forward strand.
CGTCGCACCGATCGGCAAGGGTCAGCGCGGCCTCATCGTCGCCCCGTCCAAGGCCGGCAAGACGATGGTCATGCAGGCGCTGGCGAACGCCGTCACAGCCAACAACCCCGAGTGCCACCTCATGGTCGTCCTCGTCGACGAGCGGCCCGAGGAGGTCACCGACATGCAACGCGCCGTGAAGGGGGAGGTCATTGCCTCGACCTTCGACCGTCCGGCCGAGGACCACACGACGGTCGCCGAGCTCGCGATCGAGCGGGCCAAGCGCCTCGTCGAGCTGGGTCACGACGTCGTCGTCCTGCTCGACTCGATCACCAAGCTGGGTCGGGCCTACAACCTCGCGGCTCCCGCCTCCGGCCGGATCCTCTCTGGTGGTGTCGACAGCGCGGCGCTCTACCCGCCGAAGAAGTTCTTCGGCGCCGCCCGCAACATCGAGAACGGTGGCTCGCTCACCATCCTCGCCACGGCGCTCGTCGAGACCGGCTCCCGGATGGACGAGGTGATCTTCGAGGAGTTCAAGGGCACCGGCAACATGGAGCTGCGCCTGTCCCGCGAGCTGGCCAACCGGCGGATCTTCCCGGCGGTGGACGTGAACAACTCGAGCACCCGCCGTGAGGAGATCCTCCTGGGCGCCGAGGAGCTCAAGATCATGTGGAAGCTGCGCCGCGTCCTCGCCGCACTCGACTCCCAGCAGGGCATCGAGCTGCTCCTCGACCGGCTCAAGAAGACCAAGAGCAACGTCGACTTCCTTCGTCAGATTCAGCTGACGTCCTCGAGCAAGCTCGACGGCGACGACTGAGTGACCGGGACTCCCGGGGGCGGAACGCAGGTCGTCAGACGAAGACGCGGGGAATGCCGGGGTCGGTGAGGACGTTTAGGATGACGTGCTCTGCTCTGGCACACTTGCCTGCTGGACCGGTTCACGGCATCCGAGGAGCGCACGATCCGCGTGCAGCGCCTGCCGACCCGGCCCGACCCTGACCCAAGGAGAGCCCTGTGAAGAAGGACCTGCACCCCACCTACGTCGAGACCACGGTCACCTGCACCTGTGGCAACACGTTCACGACCCACAGCACCGCCACGTCCGGCAAGATCAGCGCCGACGTCTGCTCGCAGTGCCACCCCTTCTACACCGGCAAGCAGAAGATCCTCGACACCGGCGGCCGGGTCGCGCGCTTCGAGGCCCGCTACGGCAAGAAGGTCGCCAAGTAGCTCTCCCGCACGCCGGTCCCACGGCAGGTTCGCCTGCCGTCGGGGCCGGCGTTTCGCATCTGCCTCAGGAAAAGGGATCGTCCCATGCTCGAGTCCGCCCAGGCCCTCGTCGACGAGTACGCCGCCCTCGAGCACCTGCTCGCCCAGCCCGAGATCCACAGCGACCAGGGCAGGGTCCGCACCCTCAACAAGCGGTATGCCGCGCTGGCCCCGACCGTCGCGGCATACCACGCGGTGGTCACCGCGCGGGACGACCTCGCCGCCGCCCGTGAGCTCGGCGTGGAGGACGAGTCCTTCGCCGCCGAGGTCCCCGCGCTCGAGTGCAAGGTCGAGCAGACCGAGGAGACCCTCCGGCGGCTGCTTATCCCGCGCGACCCCGACGACGACCGTGACGTCATTCTCGAGGTGAAGGCGGGGGAGGGCGGCGAGGAGTCGGCCCTCTTCGCGGGCGACCTCCTGCGGATGTACGCCCGCTACGCCGAGAAGCGCGGCTGGAAGGCCGAGGTCATCGACGCCACCGAGTCCGACCTCGGCGGCTACAAGGACGCGCGCCTGTCCATCAAGGCCAGGAAGGCGCCCGCCCCCGGACAGGCCCCGTGGGCGCTGCTGAAGTTCGAGGGCGGCGTGCACCGGGTGCAACGGGTCCCGGTCACCGAGAGCCAGGGCCGCATCCACACCTCTGCCGCGGGTGTCCTCGTGATGCCGGAGGTCGAGGAGGCCGACGAGGTGGAGCTGCACGCCAACGACCTGCGCATCGACGTCTACCGCAGCTCCGGGCCGGGCGGCCAGAGCGTCAACACGACCGACTCGGCCGTCCGGATCACCCACCTGCCGACCGGCACCGTCGTCTCCTGCCAGAACGAGAAGTCGCAGCTGCAGAACAAGGAGTCCGCGATGCGGGTGCTGCGGGCCCGCCTGCACCAGCTCGCCCGCGACCAGGCCGAGGCGGCGGCCTCCGCGGCACGACGCAGCCAGGTGCGCACCGTCGACCGCAGCGAGCGCATCCGGACCTACAACTTCCCCGAGAACAGGATCAGCGACCACCGCACCGGCTACAAGTCCTACAACCTCGACACCGTCCTCGGCGGCGAGCTCGAGGCCGTCGTGCAGTCCTGTGTCGAGGCCGACGAGCAGGCCCGGATGGACGCCGTCGGCGGCGACCACGCGTGACCGAGCTGAAGGTGGCCGTCCGCCGGGCGACGATGACCCTCGCGGAGGCCGGCGTGGTGTCGGCGCCCGTCGACGCCCTCCATCTGGCAGCCCACCTGATGGGCCGGGACGTCTCCGAGGTCCGCCGGCTGATGGTCGTCGGCGGCACCCCGGCCCCCGACGGCTACGACGATCTCGTGGCCGAGCGGGCACAACGGGTGCCGCTGCAGCACCTCACCGGCCGCGCGTGGTTTCGCCGCCTCGAGCTCCACGTCGGCCCCGGCGTCTTCATCCCCCGCCCCGAGACCGAGCTCGTCGTCACCCTTGCGCTGCGCGCCCTCCTCGGCCGGGGCGCCCCGGTCGTCGTCGACCTCGCCACCGGGTCGGGTGCCATCGCCCTCAGCATCAAACAGGAGCACCCCGACGCCGTCGTGTATGCCGTGGAGCTCAGCAGGCTGGCCCACGGCTGGGCGGCGGCGAACCGCGACCGGCTCGGGCTGGCGGTGACCATCGAGCTGGGCGACGCGGGCAGGGCATACCCGGAGCTGCTCGGGCGGGTGGACGTCGTGACGTGCAACCCGCCCTACATCCCCGTCGGGCAGGTGCCGGTCGACCCTGAGGTGCGCGACCACGACCCCGACGTCGCGCTCTACGGCGGCAGTGCCGACGGGCTGGCCGTCCCGCAGGCGATGGCGGCCCGTGCCGCCCAGCTGCTCCGGCCCGGTGGGGTGCTCGTCATGGAGCACGCCGACACCCAGGGCTCGTCGCTGCCGACGGCCCTGCACGCGACCGGTGCGTGGGCAAGCGTCGTCGATCACGCCGACCTCGTCGGCAAGCCGCGGTGCCTCGTCGCTGTCCGTCGATGACCCCACCACCCTTGCGTCCGGCACCTCGGTGGTCATGGCGACCGAGGTGCCGGACGCACCGCGGGGAGGGCGTCCGGAGCTCGCAGGAGCCGGGCATAGGGTTCGGCAGATGAGCGAGGTCTTCGACTGCAGGGCGCCCGAGGGACTGGCCGCGGGCCTCGAGGCCGCTGCCCTGGCCGTCCGCGACGGCAAGCTCGTCGTCCTGCCCACCGACACCGTCTACGGCATCGGCGCCGACGCCTTCAATGCCGACGCGGTCGCGGCCGTCCTCGCCGCCAAGGGCCGGGGCCGTGAGATGCCGCCCCCGGTGCTCGTCCCCAGCACCCGCACCGTCGACGGTCTCGCCCGGGAGGTGCCCGACTATGTCCGCGCCCTCGTCGCCGCGTTCTGGCCCGGAGCGCTGACCGTCGTGGTGAAGTCCCAGCCGTCGCTCTCCTGGGACCTCGGCGAGACCAACGGCACCGTGGCGATCCGGATGCCCGACAACGAGGTCGCCCTCGCCCTGCTCGGTGACGTCGGGCCGATGGCCGTGACGAGCGCCAACCTCACCGGCTCGCCCGCGGCCCGCACGATCGAGGAGGCGCAGACCCAGCTCGGCGCTGCGGTGTCGGTCTACCTCGACTTCGGTCCGGCGACCGGGACGGCCGCGTCGACGATCCTCGACTGCACCGGTGCCGTCCCGCTCACCCTTCGCGAGGGCGCCCTGCCCCGGACGGCCATCGACGAGGCCCTGGCCGAGGCGGAGCGGGTCGCGGAGGCGGAGCGGCTCGTCGCGGCGGAGCGGGCCGCCGCCGAGGTGCGCAAGGCCTCACGGACGCCGCGACCGGTCCGGGGACGACACGCGCCCACTCCGCGGGCCACGCCCCCGCCGTCGACGCGCCGCGCCGGCCGGGTGGCGGGTCAGCGGCGCCGTCCCCACGGCCGGGGGCTCTAGAGTTGCAGGGCTGGGTCCGGCGAAGCCGCAGCGACCTGAAGACCCTCGACCTCGTGGAGCACTGATGAGCACCGACCAGACCTTCTACGGCTCCGACTTCGGGGCTCTCTCCTCCTTCGACCCGGACATCGCCGGCGTCCTGCTCTCCGAGCTCGACCGGATCCGCGGGGGACTTCAGCTGATCGCCAGCGAGAACATGTCCTCGCCGGAGGTGCTGACCGCCCTCGGCTCGACGCTGTCGAACAAGTACGCCGAGGGATACCCGGGCCGCCGCTACTACGGCGGCTGCTCCGAGGTCGACAAGGCCGAGCAGATCGCTCTCGAGCGGTGCACCGCCCTCTTCGACGCCGAGCACGCCAATGTCCAGCCGCATTCGGGGGCGAGCGCCAACCAGGCGGTCTACGGTGCCTTCATGAAGCCGGGCGAGACCATCCTCGCGATGTCCCTGCCGCACGGCGGCCACCTCACCCACGGCAGCAAGGTCTCCTTCTCCGGCAAGTGGTTCAATGCCGTCCACTACGGCGTGGACAAGGAGACCGAGAACATCGACTACGACCAGGTCACGGCGCTCGCGCGGGAGCACCGGCCGAAGGTCATCTGCGCCGGGGGCAGCGCGATCCCTCGCCTGATCGACTTCGAGTTCTTCCGCAACCTCGCCGACGAGGTCGGGGCGATCTTCTGGGTCGACGCCGCCCACTTCATCGGCCTCGTCGCGGGCCGGGCGATCCCCAGCCCGGTGCCGTGGGCCGACGTCGTCACCTTCACGACCCACAAGGTCCTGCGCGGCCCGCGCTCGGGCGCCCTCGTCTGCACGGCCGAGCACGCAGCGGCCCTGGACAAGGCCGTCTTCCCGATGATGCAGGGGGGCCCGCAGATGCACACCATCGCGGCGAAGGCGGTCAACTTCAAGGAGTGCGCGACGCCCGAGTATGCCGCGTACGCCACGCAGGTCATCGCGAACGCCCGCCAGCTCGCGACGAGTCTCGGGGAGCACGGCATCCGCCCGACGACCGGCGGCACCGACACCCACCTGTCCCTGCACGACCTCCAGGGCGTGGGCGTCACCGGCGCCGACGCCGAGGTGCGCGCCGACGCGGCCGGGATCGTGCTGAACAAGAACGCCATCCCCTTCGACCCGCAGAAGCCCAATGTTGCCTCGGGCATCCGGGTCGGCACGCCCTGCGTGACGACGCAGGGGATGGGCACCTCCGAGATGGTGACCATCGCCGACCTCATCGCCACCGCCGTGATCAAGGGCGACGCCGACCCCGGGCACGCCGTCTCTCAGCAGGTGCGCGCCGAGGTGAGCGAGCTCGTGACGCGCTTCCCGGCATACCCCCGTCCCTGACGCCGATGGACCCCGGGGGCCGCCCGTGAGGGAGTACTTCCTCATCTTCATCGTCGCCGCGGCGATCACCTACCTGTCCACGCCGTTGGTGCGCGCCCTGGCGGTGGTGACGGGCGCGTTCACGCCCGTGCGCGAGCGGGACGTGCACAGCACCCCGATCCCGCGCCTCGGCGGCGTGGCGATCTTCCTCGGTTTCGCCGCCGCCGCCCTCGTGGCCCGGCAGCTGCCCTTCCTCTCGGGCGTCTACAGCAGCGGGCAGATCTCAGGCATCCTCATGGGCGCCGCCATCGTCTGCCTCGTCGGGGCCGTCGACGACATCCACGAGCTCGACTGGATGACGAAGCTGGCCGGTCAGGTGCTCGCGGCGGGGGTGATGGCCTACAAGGGCGTGCAGCTGCTGGCGATCCCCTTCTTCGGGACGGCCACGGTGCTGCCGGCCCCCGCGCTCGTCGCGGTCACCGTCCTCATCGTCCTCGCGACGGCCAACGCGGTGAACTTCATCGACGGGCTTGACGGGCTCGCCGCGGGTGTCGTCGGCATCGCCGCGCTGGCATTCTTCAGCTACTCCTACCTCCTCTCGAAGTCGTACTTCCCGGCGAACGTGTTCACGAACGCGGCGTTCGTCACGGCCGCCGTGCTCGGTTGCTGCGTGGGGTTCCTGCCGCACAACTTCCACCCGGCCCGGCTGTTCATGGGCGACTCCGGGGCGCTGCTCCTGGGGCTCTTGCTCGCGTCGGCGACGATCTCGATCACCGGCAACGTCGACCCGAGCCAGTTCACCGGCGGCTCCGTGACCGCGGCGCTGCTGCCGATCGCGGTGCCCCTCGCGGTCCTCAGCCTCCCGTTCCTCGACATGGTCTTCGCCGTGGTGCGCCGGACCCTCGCCGGCCAGCGGCCCTGGCACCCCGACTCCAAGCACCTGCACCACCGGATGCTCGAGATCGGCCACGGCCACCGCACCGCCGTCCTCATCCTCTACCTCTGGGCCGCCCTGCTCTCGCTCGGCACGGTCTCCTTCGCGTTTGTCGAGGGCTGGCGGGCCGCCCTGGGCATCACGGTGGCCAGTGTCGCCGCCGTGGCGCTGACCGTCTGGCTGCCGAGGTGGAGTGCGGCACGGCGCTTGTGATACCTTTCACAAGCGTCGGGAGGCTCACCGTCCCACCGGCCGCGGAGACGTCCCTCGGGGCGAGTCTCGTTGATACGTCAGCCCATCATGACGCCAGAGTAGGGAACTCATGACCTCCGATCGGGTAGGCGCAGCGTCACCCGAGAGTGCGCTGTTTGCCGCCATGCTGAGGACGGCTCTGCTGCCCGGCGCGGCCTGCGGCGCGGTCGCCGTCGCGCTCTTCTGGGTCGCGAGAGGCCTGTCGGGGGGTCTGGCCGCAGCCGGGGGTGTGGTCGTGGCGCTGGTCTTCTTCGGCGCGGGCCTGCTGGTCATGAAGCGTCTCGCCACCGACAACCCCATGACGTTGGTGACCGGGGCGCTGGCGGTCTTCCTCGGACAGGTGATCTTTCTCGGCGTCATCATCCTCACCCTCAGCAGCGCGGACTGGCTCGACGGCGTCGCCTTCGGAGCAGCCGTCCTCGTGGTCGCGATCGCGTGGCAGGTCTTCCAGGTCGTCGCGTTCGCCCGGACGCGCCGACCCGTCTACGAACCGTCCCCCGTCCCCGACGACGCCGCAGACGCGTCCGGGCCGGTGGAGTGACATGCCACCCCGAGGAGCCGGCCATGGCCGATGCACCGTCGAATCCCGGCGAGCCCCCCGCCCCCCGGCCCCCGGGCGGCAGTGTCCCGGATCCGGACGCGGGACACCCTCGTCTCCAGGAGTCGGCGATGTGGAACACCGTCGCCTACCTGATCTCGGGGCCGGTGATCTTCGGGGGGATGGGCTGGGCACTCGACCACTGGCTGCACACGGGATTCCTCGTCGTTCTCGGGCTGCTCGGGGGCATGGCCATGTCGCTCTACCTTGTGTGGTTCCGGTACGGTACTCAGCAGCAGTGAGGCCTCCGGCGCGCTCCGGCATGGATGGAATGCTGGCTCTCACACCCCGGGCCGGGCCCGGATCCGCCCGCCCCTGTCCCACGCATCAGATGGAGGAGACGCTGTGATCTTGTCCGTGCTCGCCACGTTGAGCACCGCGCCCGCCGAGACCGGCGGTGGTTTCGAGGCGCCGACACCGCAGGAGTTCTACCAGCCGCTGGTCGGGGACGGCGCGTTCGCGCTGACCCGCCCGTCCGTCGTCATCATCATGTCCGTGGCGCTGATCTCCTGGTGGCTCGTCGCCACGACCCGCCGGGCAACCGTGGTGCCCGGCAGGACCCAGTGGGCCACCGAGAACGTCTACAACCTCGTGCGCAACGGCGTGGCACGGGACATCATCGGCAGCAAGGACTTCCTGCGCTTCGTGCCCCTGTTGTTCTCGATGTTCATCCTGATCCTCGTCAACAACCTCTTCGGCATCATCCCGCCGGTGCAGTTCCCGACCATGGGGCGGGTCGCGTTCCCCATCGCGCTCACCCTCGTCGTCTTCGTGGTCTACCACTTCCTCGGGATTCGGCGCCAGGGACTGGGGGGCTACTTCAAGGCCCTCGTGCCGGGCGGGTTGCCGTCCTGGATCGTGCCGTTCATCTTCGTGCTCGAGGTCTTCACCTTCTTCGTCACCCGACCGCTCACCCTGGCCCTGCGGTTGTTCGGCAACATGTTCGCCGGGCACCTGCTGCTGCTGCTGTTCATCACCGGTGGTGAGTACATGTTCGCGACCGGTGGGCTGGGGCTCAAGGTCGCCGCAGGCGGGTCGTTCGTGCTCGCCTTCGTGATGACGGTCTTCGAGCTGCTCATCGAGTTCCTGCAGGCATACATCTTCACCCTGCTCGCAGCCACCTACATCGCCGGCTCCCTCGTCGACGAGCACTGACCGGCCCACGCTTCACCCCTGTACCACCAGCCATCACCAGACTCCGCCGGCGCCGTGCCGGTCCGGAGACCTAGAACGAAAGAGGACATCGTGAACGGGACCATCAACCTCGGCGGAAACATTGCCATCATCGGCTACGGCCTGTCTGCCATCGGCCCCGGCATCGGCATCGGCCTGATCTTCGCCGCCTACATCAACGGCGTCGCTCGCCAGCCGGAGGCCCGTGGCCAGCTCCAGTCGATCGCCATTCTCGGGTTCGCCCTCGCGGAGGCGCTGGCGATCTTCGGTCTGGTGCTCGCCTTCGTCTTCAAGAGCGCCTGACCCCCGACGCCCCCAGTCCCGCACCCATGTCTCAGGAGGTTGCCGTGCAGTTCCATGCAGGCCTCACGTCACTCAGCGCCGCCGCCGGTGATGAGGCCAACCGTCTGCCCGTCCTGCCCCACCCGGGCGAGCTGATCTTCGGGATCATCGCGATCGCCATCCTCTACGTCGTCGTGCAGCGCAAGGTCGTGCCGGCGCTGGAGAAGGTCTACGCCGAGCGCACCGCGGCGATCGAGGGCGGGATCAACAAGGCCGAAGAGGCGCAGGCGCAGGCGCAGGCGGCCCTCGAGCAGTACAACGCCCAGCTGAGTGAGGCGCGGACCGAGGCCTCCACGATCCGCGAGGACGCGAAGGCGCAGGGCGCGCAGATCATCGCCGAGCTGCGTGAGAAGGCCAATGCCGAGGCGGCGCGGATCACCGAGAGCGCCCACAAGCAGATCGAGGCCGAGCGCCAGCAGGCGTCGGTCCAGCTGCGGGGCGAGGTCGGTCGCATCTCGACCGACCTGGCCAGCCGCATCGTCGGGGAGTCCCTGCACGACGAGACCCGCCAGAAGGGGATCGTCGAGCGGTTCCTCGCCGAGCTCGAGTCGGGCGCGATCAAGCCGGAGCGGGTCGCCGCCGGCCACGCCGGTGAGTCCGTCGGCGACGAGGCCACCCGGACCACACCGGGGCAGGACGCCTGATGCAGGGCTCGTCCCGCGGCGCGGCCCTGGCGGGCGAGGACGCCCTCGGCACCGCCCTCGACTCGGGGGTGAACTGGACGACGCTGGCCGAGGACCTCTTCGCCATCGCGGCGGCCATCGACGACAACGCCACCCTGCGCCGCGCCCTCGCGGACCCGTCGCGCCAGGGCGACGCCAAGGCCGACCTCGTCGGCCGCTTGTTCGACGGCAAGGTCACCCCGGGAGCGGTCGAGCTGCTCAAGGCCCTCGCGTCCCAGCGCTGGTCCACGGAGCGAGACCTCTCGGACACCGTGGAGAGCCTCGCGGTCGAGACGGTCGTCTCGTGCGCTGAGCAGGGTGGTCGCGCCGACCAGCTCGAGGACGAGCTCTTCCGGTTCGAGCGGATCGTGGCCGGCAACGTCGGGCTGCGCGAGGCGCTGACCGACCGACGCGGCGACGTTCACGGCAAGGAGCAGGTCATCAGCCGGCTGCTCGAGGGCAAGGTGGCCGAGGAGACCATCCGGCTCGTCCGGCAGGCGGTCCTCGTCCCGCGTGGCCGGCGTTTCGACCGGGTGCTCGAGACCTACCTCGCGATCGCCGGCGCCCGGCGCCAGCAGCTGTCGGCCACCGTCATCAGCGCGGTCGACCTTGACGAGACCCAGCGCGGGCGCCTCGTCAACGCCCTCAGCACCCAGTATGGCAAGGCGGTCCACCTCAACGTCGTCGTCGACCCCGCGGTCATCGGCGGCATCCGCGTCCAGATCGGCGACGATGTCGTCGACGGCACGGTCCTGCGCCGCCTCGAGGGTGCCCGCCGCCACTTCGGCGTCTGACCTGGACCCGCAGCACCCCCCCGCACCACCCGCACGCGACACCAGCTCCGGCCCCGCCAAGGGCCGGCAACCGAGGAGAAGAGACACCATGACGGAGCTTTCGATCCGTCCGGAGGAGATCCGGGACGCACTGGACAGCTTCGTCCAGTCCTACGAGCCCGGCGCGGCCTTGCGCGAAGAGGTCGGCCGGGTGACGGACGCCGGCGACGGCATCGCCCACGTCGAGGGACTGCCCTCGGCCATGACCAACGAGCTGCTCCAGTTCTCTGACGGCACGCTCGGCATCGCCCTGAACCTGGACGTCCACGAGATCGGCGTCGTCGTCCTGGGTGACTTCAGCGGCATCGAGGAGGGCCAGGAGGTCAAGCGCACCGGCGAGGTCCTGTCCGTCCCCGTCGGCGACAACTTCCTCGGCCGCGTCATCAACCCGCTCGGCCAGCCGATCGACGGTCTGGGCGAGATCGAGGCCGAGGACCGTCGCGCCCTGGAGATCCAGGCGCCGTCCGTCGTCCAGCGCAAGTCGGTGCACCAGCCGCTGCAGACGGGCCTCAAGGCCGTGGACGCGATGACCCCGATCGGCCGCGGCCAGCGCCAGCTGATCATCGGTGACCGCCAGACCGGCAAGACGACGGTCGCCATCGACACGATCATCAACCAGAAGCGCAACTGGGAGAGCGGCGACCCGGAGCAGCAGGTGCGCTGCATCTACGTGGCCATCGGGCAGAAGGGCTCGACCATCGCCGGCGTCAAGGGCACGCTCGAGCAGGCCGGGGCGCTCGAGTACACGACGATCGTCGCGGCGCCCGCCTCCGACGCGGCGGGCTTCAAGTACCTCGCTCCCTACACCGGCTCGGCCATCGGCCAGCACTGGATGTATGCCGGCAAGCACGTCCTCATCGTCTTCGATGACCTGTCCAAACAGGCCGAGGCCTACCGCGCGGTCTCACTGCTGCTGCGCCGTCCGCCGGGCCGAGAGGCCTACCCCGGTGACGTCTTCTACCTGCACAGCCGTCTGCTCGAGCGCTGCGCCAAGCTTTCGGACGCCATGGGCGGTGGCTCGATGACAGGCCTGCCGATCATCGAGACCAAGGCCGGTGACGTCTCGGCCTACATCCCGACCAACGTCATCTCGATCACCGATGGTCAGATCTACCTGCAGTCCGACCTCTTCAACGCCAACGTGCGTCCTGCCATCGACGTGGGTGTCTCCGTCTCCCGGGTCGGAGGCGCTGCGCAGATCAAGGCCATGAAGCAGGTTGCCGGCCGGCTCAAGATCGACCTTGCGCAGTTCCGCGCCATGGAGGCCTTCGCCATGTTCGCCTCCGACCTGGACCCGGCCTCGCGTGCCCAGCTCGCCAAGGGTGCCCGCCTGATCGAGCTGCTCAAGCAGAAGCAGGCCTCCCCGATGGCGGTGGAGGAGCAGGTCGTGGTGATCTGGGCCGGAACGACCGGTCAGCTCGACGACATCGCCGTCGCCGACATCAAGTCCTTCGAGTCGCAGTTCCTCGATCACCTGCGCCGCGAGAAGCCGGGTCTGTTGTCGGCAATCCGCGAGACCAAGAAGTTCGAGGACGACACCGAGAAAGGGCTCATCGACGCGATCGACGCCTTCAAGGAGCAGTTCCTCGCCGGTGGCAAGGACAGCGTGCCGATCGGTCGCGAGGCTGAGGCAGGTGCCCTGCCCGAGGACGAGGTCGAGCAGGTCCAGATCGTCAAACAAAAGCGATGACCCGTATGTCGGGTGGTCGCATCTGACCACCCGGCGCCGCTCGCTGCACGGTGAGCACACGTCATACCGAATCGAACTTTCAAAGAGAGGCGGGAACACATGGGAGCGCAGATGCGGGTCTACCGCCAGCGCATCCGGTCCGTCCAGGCGACCAAGAAGATCACCCGCGCGATGGAGCTCATCGCAGCCTCGCGGGTGGTCAAGGCTCGCCAACGGGTCATTGAGTCCACGCCCTATGCGCGTGCGCTCACCCAGGCCGTGTCCGCGGTGGCGACGTTTTCCAATGTCGACCACCCGCTGACCAAGGAGCACGCGCAGGTGCGCCGGGCGGCCATGGTCGTCATCACCAGCGACCGCGGCCTGGCCGGCGCATACTCCTCGTCGGTGCTGAAGGAGAGCGAGAAGCTCGCCGAGCTGTTGCGCGAAGAGGGCAAGGAGGTCATTCCCTACCTCGTGGGTCGCAAAGCGGTGGGCTTTTACAAGTTCCGCCGCCGCGAGTTCGCCCAGGAGTGGTCCGGCTTCTCCGACAGCCCGACGTTCGAGGTTGCCCGCG
>NZ_JBKJPP010000207.1:0-14334 GCF_046595215.1 Lapillicoccus sp.
AGCTGATGGAGGCCTTCGAGGACTACAACGCCGGCCGTCTTGGTCACCCGGCCCCCCACGAGGGGATCGGCGGTCAGGCCTGACCCTGCCCGGACTTCACTCCTTGCGCCGAAGCCACCATTCGTGGCCAATTCGGACCCTGAACGGTGGTTTCAACGCAACAGGACGAGGGATTGGGGAGGGTGATGCCACGCCGTATGACGGGTGCCTGGGTCAGTCGCCCAGGCTTGACTCCCAGCGCTGCTCGATGTGGCCGAGACGCCATACGACCAGCGCCACGGCCCAGGTGGCAATGAACAGGCCGACGATCCAGTAACCCACGCTGTTGAGGTTGACCGAGCCGATCGTGGCCAGCGGCCCGGTAGTGATGCGGAGCTTCTGGGTGAGGATCGAGATGAGTTCGATGCCGCCGATCAGGAGGGCGACTGCGACGGACAGTGCCGTGATGGTGATGTTGTAGTAGATCTTGCGGATCGGCTTGGAGAAGGCCCAGCCATAGGCAAAGTTCATGAACGATCCGTCGATGGTGTCCAGCAGCGACATTCCGGCGGCAAACAGGATCGGCAGCGTCACGACCGCCCACCACGGCAGGCTCGCCGCCGCCGCACCGCCGGCGATCACCAGCAGACCCACCTCCGTCACGGTGTCGAAGCCGAGGCCGAAGAGCAGCCCGACGGGATACATGTGCCAGGGCTTGGTGACCGTGCGGGTGACCCGGCCGAGGATCCGGTTGAGGAAGCCCCGTTTGTCGAGCTGCAGCTCGAGCTCCTGCTCGTCGAAGCTGCCGTGGCGCATCTTGCGGAACACCTTGAGGATGCCGATGAGCGCCGCGAGGTTGATCAGACCGATGAGGATGAGGAACACCCCGGACACCGACGTCCCCCACAGGCCGGCCGTCTGCTGCAGCGTCGACTGGTCGTCCTCGATGGCCCCGGCGAGCGCCCGGATCCCCAGGGCCAGCAGCGTGACCATGATGAAGACGACCGAGCTGTGGCCGAGGCTGAACCAGAAGCCGACACTCATCGGCCGCTTGCCCTCGGTCATCAACTTGCGGGTCGTGTTGTCGATCGCCGCGATGTGGTCGGCGTCGAAGGCGTGGCGCATGCCGAGCGTGTACGCCGTGACACCGAGGCCGATCCCGAAGAGCTGGCCCCCCACCTGGTACTCGTGCGGGGCGACGAGGCCGACGAGCACCCCCCAGCCGACGAGGTGCAGCAGCAGGATGAAGCCGGCCATGCCCAGGATGCTGCGACGCTCGCCGCTGCGGAGCGCGACGCGCGCTCGCAGGCCGGCGGCGGGAGGGTTGCGGAGATTGGTCACGGCGTCACGATAGGGCCGAGGACGATCTATTGCAAGCAAATCGCAATAAGCCGGTCCAGGTGGGTCGGGCCCATTCGGCGGACGCAGCGGGGCCGACGACCCGGGTCAGGTCCCGATGGCCGGGCCCCGGGCCTCGGGCGGCAGCTCGTTGAAGACGTCGGCGCGCTCTTGGCCGGACAGGGCGGCGATCGCGGCCATCACCTCGTCGGTGAGCTCGCGGCGGGCCCGGCCCTGCGGCATACCGGCATAGTGCCCGGCGGCGTCGATGGGTTCTCCGAAGGAGACGCTGACCCGCGCCAGCCGGGGAAACCTCGAGCCGATGGGCATGATGTCCTCGGTCCCCTCGAGGGCGACGGGGACGATCGGCACCCGGGCGGTCAGGGCGAGAAAGGCGACGCCCGTGCGGCCGCGGTAGAGCCGGCCGTCTCGCGAGCGGGTGCCCTCGGGGTAGATCCCGAAGGCGTCCCCCGCCTGCAGGACGCTCAGGGCGGCGTCGAGGGACTCCTGGGCGGCCCGTGAGGAGCGCCGGTCAACGGGGATCGCGCCCATCGCCTGGAACAGGCCCCGGCGGATCGCCCCGCCGGGGCCGGGTCCGGTGAAGTAGTCGTCCTTGGCGAGGAAGCGGACCTGCCGCGGCGCCGAGAGCGGGATGGCAAAGGAGTCGATGAACGACAGGTGGTTGCTGGCGAGGATCACGCCGCCGGAGCGGGGGACGTGCTCGGTCCCGGTGATCGTCGGCCGGTAGAGCGCGTGGGTCAACGGCTTCAGGAGCGTCTTCCCGAGCCGGTAGTACATGCGCCCGACGATAGTGGGCCCTCCCCGTGACTGCAGGTCGGTCCGCGCCTCAGACCAGGCACGGCCGGCCCGCCCGGGATGTCGGACGGACCGGCCGCTGGGCCTGAGGTTGGGGCGGTGTCAGCTCTTGAGCGCCGCGTCCAGGGTGATGTCGACGCCGGTGAGGGCCTTGCTGACGGGGCAGGTGGCCTTGGCGTCCTCGGCCGCCTTGGCGAAGCCGGCCTCGTCGAGGCCCTCGACCTCACCGCGCACGGTGAGAGCGATGCCGGTGAGCTTGAAGCCACCGGCGCTGTCCGCGCCGAGCGAGACGTCGGCCTTGACGTCGAGGGAGATCGGCGTGCCGCCGGCTTCGGCGATCAGGGCCGACAGCTGCATGGCGTAGCAGGAGGAGTGCGCCGCGGCGATCAGCTCCTCGGGGCTCGTCGTGCCGCCGGCGTCGTCGGCCGCCCGCTTGGGGAAGGAGACGTCGTAGGTGCCGACCTGGGAGCTGCTGAGCTCGACCTGGCCAGAGCCCTTTTCGAGGGTGCCGGTCCAGGCGGTGCGTGCGGAACGAGTGGGCATGTTTTCTCTCCTGGGAGTTGAGGTGCTTCAGAGGGTTGAGGTGCTTCGGGTGACGCGGTGGTGCGGGGAGACGACTCAGCGGGCAAGGAAGGCGAGCAGGGCCTCGTTGAACTCGGCCACGTGAGTGGCGTTGATCGCGTGCGGGCCGCCCCTGATGACGACGAGCTCGCTGCCGGCGATGGCCTCGTGGGAGCGCTTGCCGCTGGCCTCGAACGGCACGACCGCGTCGCTGTCGCCGTGGATGACCAGGGTCGGGACGGTGACCCTCCTGACGTCGCCCCGGAAGTCGGTGCGGGCGAACGCCGTGATGCAGTCGAGGGTGCCCTTCGGTGAGGCGAAGGCGGCGATGTCGCGGGCATACAGACGCTGGGGCTCGCTGACCTTGAGCTCACCGTCGGCGCTGAAGAAGGTGGTCGTGAACCCGTCGAGGAAGGCGAGCCGGTCACCGGTGACCCCAGCCTGGAACTGCCCGATCGTGGCGTCATCCAGTGCCCCGTCCGGGTTGTCGTCGGCCTTGAAGAGGTACGGCGGGACGGCGGACGCCAGCACGGCCTTGGCGACCCGGTCCGTGCCGAAGGTGGCGATGTAGCGCACGACCTCGCCGCCGCCCATCGAGAACCCGACGAGGGTGGCCTCACGCAGGTCGAGGTGGTCGAGCAGCGTCTTGAGGTCGGCGGTGAACGTGTCGTAGTCGTAGCCGGCCCACGGCTGCGAGGACGCGCCGAAGCCGCGCCGGTCGTAGGTGATGACCCGATGGCCGGCCTCGACGAGGGCGGGGATCTGGGCCTCCCATGACCGTCCGCTGAGCGGCCAGCCGTGGATCAGGACGACGGGCTTACCGGTGCCGTAGTCCTCGTAGTGGATCTCGATGGGGGCGTTGTTCTCCGTACCTACCTGCAGGGTGCTCATGGAACCTCCATGGTTCGTCCTCGTCGTTGGTGCCTTACCTCGTGCACAAGTACAGTGTCTACCAGATATATTCCGGGACGACGAGAAGGGGTTCGCCTGATGGACGCGCCACACGCCGGGCTCTCCGAGCTCCTGTGCTTTGACCTGTATGCCGCGTCGCGGGCGCTCACGGCCGTCTACCGGCCGCTGCTGGCGCCGCTCGGACTGACCTACCCGCAGTACCTCGTTCTGGTGGTGCTCTGGCGCGACGAGCCCCTCACCGTCAAGGAGCTCAGCACCACCCTGCGCCTGGACTACGGCACGCTGACACCCCTGCTGCGCCGGATGGAGGACAACGGGCTGCTCACCCGTCGGCGGCGTGACGACGACGAGCGCTCCGTCAACATCGGGCTGACCGAGGTGGGCTCGTCGCTGAGATCCCACGGCGCAGCCCTGCAGGACGCCATCAGTGCGGCGCTCGGGTTGACCGCCGCCCAGGCCACCGAGCTGCAGGCCACCCTGCAGTCCGTCACCGCCTCGGCGGCTGCCGTCGCCGCGGCATACGACGACTGACGAGGTGCCCTCCACCCCTCCCCCTCCGTTCCCCGACCGTGCTGAGAGGCTTGACCCATGGCCACCGCGCAGACCGGCATCTTCGCCGTCGGCACCTCGTCCCACTGTTTCCTCGAGTTCACCCGGCGCCCGGGCAGCGAGCCCGGGGCGCTCGTGCGGGCACTGGCGGACCTCGAGGAGCCGCACACGACGGTCGGTGGTGTCAACCTCGTCGTGGGCGTCCGCCCGTCGCTCTGGGCTGAGGTCGTCCCGGACGGGCAACCCGCCAACGCCCGGGACCTCGAGACGCCGGTGGTCGGCGTGGACGGGTTCGCGATGCCCGCGACGCAGCAGGACGCCTGGGTGTGGGTCGCCGGCGCGGCACCCGATCTCGTCTTCGACGTGGCCACCGACGTGGTCTCGGCACTAGCCCCGGTGGCGACCCCGGCGAGCGAGGTCACCGGCTGGTCCTACCGGCACAGCCGCGACCTCACCGGTTTCGAGGACGGCACGGAGAACCCCTCGCTCGCGAAGGCACCGGGGGTCGCCCTGGTCCCTGACGGCGCGCCCGGCCAGGGGTCGTCGGTCGTGCTCGTGCAGCAGTGGGTGCACCACGCCGAGCGGTGGAACGCGTTGGCCGTGGCCGAGCAGGAACTCGTCATGGGCCGCACCAAGGCCGACAGCGTGGAGCTCGACGACGACGTCCTGCCGGAGGACTCCCACGTCAGCCGGACGGTGATCGAGGACGAGGACGGGCAGGAGCTGGAGATCTTCCGGCGCAACGTCCCCTACGGCAGCGTCGGTGAGCACGGGACGATGTTCGTCGGCTTAAGCGCCGACCCCCGGCCGATGCACCGGATGCTCGAGAGGATGGCCGGGGTCGAGGACGGGATCCGGGACGCCCTCACCCGCTACTCCACGCCGCTCACCGGGGCGTACTACGTCGTCCCGGCCCTCGAGGCGCTTGCCGCGTTCGTCTCGCCGGGCGAGCATCTCGCCGGCGAGCACGACTGACCCCGGCCCGGTGAACCCCCGGCCTAGTCCTCGAGCTCGCCGATCACGCGGCCGCCGAGGACCTTCTCGATGACCGCTCGACCTACCGCCCCGGACAGGGCGATGTCCTCGTCGTCAGCGCTCGCCCCGCTGTCGTCGACGGTTGGCGTGGACCTGTTGGTGCCGGGCGGGGCCGGGCCGGAGTCTCCCAGCCTGCTGCCACGCCCGTCCCGGGACGATCCCGGCTGCGCCGCCCCGCTCCTGGCGCGGGCGATCTCCTGACGCACCGACGCGGCTCGCTCGGAGGCGTTGACGGGGCGCTGCGGGCCCGGCGCCGCCACTCCGGTGCCGGCCCGAGCTGGGGTCGTAACAGGGGTCGTGGCAAGGGCCGTGGCTGGGGCGGACGCGGGAGCTCGGGGCGGATCGGCGGGCCGGCCCGCAGGTGCGGTGGCCCCGTCGGGAGCGGGGTCCGCGCCGGCCCCCCAGTCGCCGCCACGGGCTGCGGAGGCCGATGCGGTTGACGACCCGTGGGAGGCACCGGACCCAGCCGGGCCCGGACCGGCCTCGGCCGCGGGTGCCGCGGGCCGGCGCGGCCGCAACGGCGGCCCCTCAAAAGGGGGCGGCTCGGGTTCGTCGGCGTCGGTCGGGCCCTCGCCCATCGGGGGGGGAGCCGTCGCGGCACCCGGTGCCGCGTCCGGGGTCGCAATGCCCTCGACGGGCACGTCCACACCGATCTCGTCGATCAGCGCCTGACGCACGAGCTCGGCGTGGTTGCCCTGCCGGAAGGTGTTGGCCAGCCCGACGGTGGCGATCCCGAGGACGAGCTTCGTGCCGTCGTAGTCGATCACCTGGGCGTGCTGCGAGACGAACGTCCAGGTCGCACGGCGCATCCCGAAGATCCGGGCGAGCACGTCGGGCCACACCCGACGGATCGCGGCTGCGTCGATGCCGCCGGGCGACGCTGAGGACGGCGCCACCGGCCTGCCGGGCGGGCTCTCGCCCGAGGGGATGGAGGCACTCGTCTCCCGCGGCGAGCCTGCCGCCGTCGGTGGTACGACGACGACGTCGGCGTCCGGCGGTGCGGCAACCGGCCCGGGGGGAGGGCCATCCCCGGCCGACCCGCTCGCCTCCGCTGACCGGCTCGGGGCGGGCGACGACAGGGCCGCCGGTCCCGGACGGGTCGGGGCGGCCGGGGCAGCGGGCTGGGCGGCTGCCGCCGACGGCGTGCCCCCGAGGTCGAGGCGACGCTCGAGGCGGTCCAGCCGCGCGGCATACCCGCTCTCACCGGACGCGGCCGGGAGGAGGATGCGCGCGCAGATCAGCTCCAGCTGCAGGCGCGGCGCGGTGGCCCCGGTCATCTCGGTCAGGCCGGTGTTGACGATGTCCGCGGCCCGCGACAACATGCCGGCGCCGAAGCGCGACTGCTGGCCCCGCATCCGGTCGAGCTGGTCCTCGGGCACTCCCCGGAGCACCGCTGCGGCGCCGTCGGGCACCGCGGCGATGATGATGAGGTCGCGCAGCCGCTCGAGCAGGTCCTCGACGAAACGGCGCGGGTCATGTCCCGACTCGATGAGCCGGTCGACCTGGGTGAACACCGCGGCCCCGTCGGCGGCGGCGAACGCGTCGATCGTCGCATCGAGGAGCTCGCCGTCGGTGAAGCCCAGGAGCGCGGCCGCACCGTCGTAGGTCAGCCCCTCCTCCCCCGAGCCGGCGATGAGCTGGTCCAGCACGGACAGCGAGTCGCGGACCGACCCCCCGCCGGCGCGGGTGACGAACCCGAGCACGCCGGGAGCGACGGGCACCTGCTCCTGGACGCAGAGCCCCTCGAGGTAGGTCGTGAGCCGGGCCGGCGGCACGAGCCGGAACGGGTAGTGGTGCGTGCGGGAGCGGATCGTGCCGATGACCTTCTCGGGCTCGGTCGTCGCGAAGACGAACTTCACGTGCTCCGGGGGCTCCTCGACGATCTTGAGCAGCGCGTTGAAGCCCTGCGGCGTCACCATGTGCGCCTCGTCGATGATGTAGATCTTGTATCGGCTCTGCGCCGGCCCGTAGGAGGCCCGCTCGCGCAGGTCACGAGCGTCGTCGACGCCGCCGTGGCTGGCCGCGTCGATCTCGATGACGTCCACCGAGCCGGACCCGCCGCGCGCTAGGGCGACGCAGGAGTCGCAGACGCCGCAGGGCTCGGGGGTCGGGCTCTGCTCGCAGTTGAGGCAGCGGGCGAGGATGCGGGCACTGGTCGTTTTGCCGCACCCGCGTGGTCCGCTGAAGAGGTAGGCGTGGTTGACGCGCCCCGTGCGCAGCGCCTGCATGAGCGGCTCGGTCACGTGCTCCTGGCCGATGACGTCGGCGAAGCTCTCGGGCCGGTAGCGGCGGTACAGGGCGGTGCTCACCCCCCGAACCTTAATGGCGTCCAGCGACACCCCGGTATGCCGTGTGCACAGGGTCGGCAGGTACTACGACCATCGCCCGATGGTGGTTGCCCATGTCCCGGCCCCATCGTCATACCACGCAGACGTCCGACAGCCCGTCCGCCACTCGCCCACCGCGAGGTCTGCACGAAGGATCAAGGGAATGCCACGGATGCGGCCCCCCTCCCGTCCCTTGTGGAGCACAATCACAGTGTTTGGAAAGGATGGTCATGAAGCGCTCACTCGCCTACCTCGCCGCCGTCGGTGTGGCAGTCGTGCCCGCCCTGGTGGGCCTGTCCGGCAACGCCTCGTTCTCGCAGGCCGTGCCCATGCGTGTCCCCGAGACGGCCCAGATCATGGTGGACGACCACGGCGGCGACCGGGCCCGCGGCACTGCCACTGCTGAGCCCAGCGGCGAACACCCCACCGAATCGGCCACGACGGCGACGGCGAGCGCGACCGCAGACGACCACGGCGGCGACCGCGCCAGCGCCACCACCGCGCCCCGGGTGGCAGACGACCACGGCCGCAACCACGCCACCGCCACCCCCACGCCCGCACGGAGCACCGGTCCGTCGGGCTCGGGCCGGACCGGGTCGTCCGGAACCTCCGACTCGGGAACCTCCGGCTCGGGAACCTCCGGCTCGGGGTCCTCCGGCTCGGGGTCCTCCGGCTCGGGGTCCTCCGGCTCGGGGTCCTCCGGCTCGGGGTCCGACGACCACGGTTCGAGTGGACATGGTTAGGACTGGTGGATGACGCTCACCCCCGACTCGACCTCCCCGGTCAGGCTGCCGCCCGGCCGGGGATTCGTGCCGCCGTGGGTGCCCCTGTCGTCGCCCACCCAGCGGATCACCCACGAGCCGCCGCTGCGCCGTGGGCGGATCTTGTCCCAGATCATCGCCGGGAGCCTGCTCGTCTTCGCCGTCGTGGGCGTCGCCGGTTCCTTCTCGGCCAAGAACCTGGCCGAGCTCCAAGCGGTCAACGACGCCGCAAGGATCGCCCAAGTCCTCGCCCTGGCCGTGGTCCAGCCGTCCCTCAACGACGCCATGATGTCAGGGGACCCGGCTGCGCTGGCGGCCTTCGACGACATCGTTCGCAAGCGCGTGCTCGTCCTGGGCATCGTCCGGGTCAAGCTCTGGAAGCCTGACGGCACGATCCTCTATGCGGACGAGCCACAGCTGATGGGTCAGCGTTTCGCCCTTGGCGCCGAGCAGCTCGAAGTCCTCGCCCACCCCCAGACCAAGGCGGAGGTGTCCGACCTCAGCCGGTCCGAGAACGAGTTCGAGAAGGCCGACCGGCTGCTCGAGGTCTACCGCCCGGTGTGGACCCCCGCCAACGCCGAGCTGCTGTTCGAGACATATTCGCCCTACGACCCCGTTCAGAAGCGCGCCGACGAGCTGTGGCGCGGCTTCGCCGGCGTCACCCTGAGCTCGCTGCTGGTGTTCGTCGTCCTGCTGACCCCCATCCTGTGGCACCTGATGTCGCGGCTGCGGCGCGTCTCGGCGCAGCGCGAGCGTCTCCTCGAGCGGGCCGTGGACGCGTCGAGCCAGGAGCGCAAGCGCATCGCCGCCACCCTCCACGACGGACCGGTCCAGGAGCTGGCTGCCACGTCTTTCGCCGTGTCCGGCACGGCCGAGCGAGCCGACGCCGCCGGCCGGACCGACCTCGGCGACGAGCTGCGCCAGCTGTCGGGCACGGTGCGCTCGAGCATGCGCGCGCTGCGCTCCCTCCTCGTGGACATCTATCCTCCGAGCCTGGCCGGAGCCGGCCTCGCCGCCGCCCTCACCGACCTGGCACAGACCGCGGAGGGCCGTGAGGTGGCGATCCACACGGACGTCGCAGGCGCGGACGACCTCGGTCTCGACCGCGACGAGCAGCGCCTGGTCCACCGGGTCGCCCAGGAGTGCCTGCGCAACGTCGCGAAGCATGCAGCGCCCTGCACGGCCACCCTCTCCCTGCGCGAGGAGGGGAGGCACGTCGTCCTCGACGTCATCGACGACGGCCCGGGTTTCGACGCCGAGGGCCTCGTTCGCTCACCCCGGGAGGCCCACTTCGGGCTGCGGGTGCTCTCCGACCTCGCCGAGCAGGGTGGCGCCCTCCTCCAGGTCGCCTCGGCTCCCGGCCAGGGGACGCACTGGCGCATGGTCCTGGCCACCCCCGAGCGAGGGCCACACCGGTGACCCGCGTCCTCATCGTCGACGACCACCACCTGGTCCGGGCCGGACTCGCCGGGCTGCTCGGTGCCCACGAGGACCTGCTGGTCGTCGGGACGGCGAACGACGGCCAGCAGGCGGTTGCCATGGTCGCCGAGACGCACCCCGACGTCATCCTCATGGACCTGTCGATGCCGGTCATGGACGGCGTCGAGGCGACCCGCACCATCCTCGCGTCGACGCCCGAGGCCCGCATCGTCGTGCTCACCTCCTTCTCCGACCGGGCCCGCGTGAGCGAAGCCCTCGCCGCCGGCGCGATCGGCTACCTGCTCAAGGACGGCGAGCCCCGGGAGCTGGTCGCCGCCATCCGCTCCGCCGCGGCGGGGCACGTGCCCCTCGACCCACGGGTCGCAGCCGTGCTGCTGCCCGCCGCCGGGCGCCCGCCGCAGCCCGCCGACGCCCTCAGCGACCGCGAGCGCCAGGTCCTGCGGCTGGTGGCCCAGGGGCTGGCCAACAAGCAGGTCGGCCGGGCGCTCGGGATCAGCGAGCGCACGGTCAAGGCCCACCTCGGACGCATCTTTCGCGAGCTCGGCGTGGCCGACCGCACCAGCGCGGCGCTCTGGGCCCGTGACCACCTGCCCCCGCCCGGGGAGGACGCCCTCCGCCCCGGCTGACCCTGTCGGACCTGCTGACCGGGTGCGGCCGGCGATCACGCCGCGTCCGGGTCGGGGTGCGACACTGGCCCGCGACGAGGGAGGTGCGGATGGCCAGGCGCCGCAGTGCAGCCACACCGGCAGCGGGCGACGAGGTCGTGCCCTCGGTGCGCCTGCGGGCCACCGGGGTCACGAAGCTCATCGAGGACAACGTGCTCCTCACCGCCACGGATCTCGACGTCCGGTCCGGCAAGTGCATCGTGCTACGGGGGTCGAACGGCAGCGGCAAGACCACGCTGCTGCGCATCCTCGCCGGCACCATGGACGCCTCGGCGGGCACGGTGACCCTCGACGGCGAGCCGGTCGACGAGCGCACCCCGGCCACCCGCGCGAGCGTGGCCGCCCTCATCGGCGCCCCCACGGCATACCGCGACCTCACGCTCGTCGACCACCTCGTCCTCATCGACGCCACCTGGGGCCGGGACGCAGCCGCCGCCGAGCGGGCCGACGCGATGCTCGCCACCCTCGAGATCGAGCACCTGGCCGAGCGCTTCCCCCATGAGCTGTCGTCGGGCCAGCAGCAGCTCTTCCACCTGGCGATGGTGCTGCTGCGTCCGTCCAGAGTCCTGCTGCTCGACGAGCCGGAACAGCGCCTCGACACCCACAAGCGCGGGCTGCTGACGCAGATCCTCCTGGACCGCAAGCGCGCCGGGGCCGCCCTCGTCATCGCCTGCCACGACCCCGAGATGACCGGCGCGATTGCCGACCGGGTCGTCGACATCACCGGCGCATGAGCGTCGACGCCGACCGGCTCGAGCGGGCCCGCCACGTCATCACCGGCGGTGCGCACGAGGGTGAGTCCAACGCCCTGTATGCCGTCTACGTCGCGGTCATCGCCGCCCTGTCCTACGGCGTGCCGGCGTCGCAGCAGTTCTTCAGGTTCCTCGACCCCCGGTGGCTCGCGGAGCACCTCACCGGCGCCCGGGGGGTCGTCCTCGCTGTCCTCGCCGTCGCGGGGCTGCTGGTCCTGGTCTTCCGGGTGGCTCGGGTGCGGGGACCCGTCGTCCCCGACCTGCCCTACCTCGACCACGTCGCCACCAGCCCGCTCGACCGGGCCCTCGTCCTGCGCCGCTGGTGGCGGCTCGGCCTCGCCGGGTGCCTCGTGGCCGGAGTGCTTTCCGGCCTGGTCCTCGGGGCCGGGCTGGCGATCGCCGGGGTGAGCGGCGCCCTCGTGCTGGTGCCCGCAGCCCTGGGGGGCGCGCTGCTCGGCCTCCTCACCGCGGGGGCCTGGCTGCACGGTCAGGTCCGCTCGTGGCCGACGGGCGAACGGGGGCCGACGGCGTTCCTGCGCGAGCGCCGGTCACTGCGGGCGTTGCACCTCACCGGCCTGCGCGTGCAGTCGGCGCGCAGCGTCACCATCGGCGGGGCCGTCCTGGCGGGCGACCTGCGCGCTGCCCGGCTCGACATCGGGTCACCGACCACGCGCGCCCGCCGGGTGCGCCTGCGATCCCGGGGGCCGGTCGGGGTCATCGTGGCCCGCGACGTCCTCGGTCTGCGGCGGGCACCGGGCGCCCTGGCGTCCGGCCTGGTGGCCTCGGGGCTGGCCGCCTACGGGCTGGTCCACGGCTCCGCCCCGGGCGTCCCCAGCTTTGTCGCGTTCGCGAGCCTCGTCGTCGGCTACCTCGGCGTCGGCGTGCTCGCCGAGGGCATGCGGCTGCAGGGCGACAACGCCGGCACCCCGCCGATCTTGGGCATCGACGCCCGCCGTGAGGCGCAGGCCCACCTCGTCGCGCCTGCCGTGCTGTATGCGGCGGTGGGCCTCGTCGTCGGCGCGGCGTCGGTGGCTGCCCTCGGGGCGAGCGTCCGCGGGCTGGTCTGGGCCCTGCTGATGACGGGTCTGCTCTCGAGCGCCCACCTGATGGCTGCCTTCCGCGGGCTGCCGCCGATCTCGGCGTTCGGCCCCGGTCGGGGCGTAGCGTCCACCGCCCTCTGGTACGGCTCACCGATGATCGTCACCCTGATCGGCGGCACGGGCGCGACCGCCTTCGTCACGGCGGGGGCGCCTGGCAACGGCGTGCTGCTGCTCCTGGCCGTCACGTGGGGCACGACGCTGTTTGGGTTGCGCTCCGTGCGGCTGCTCGACGAGGCGCACCGGGGCTAGTGCTCGGCTGGTGCTCGGCTAGTGCTGGCCGGACACCAAGACACCCCGCGTACCTGGAAGAGCCCACCTGCCCTTGCTGCATTCCTACCCTGGGGGAGTTCAGTGGGGTACCACCACGCGGGGTGCCGCCCTCAGTCTATGGGCCAGCCGCCTCAGACCGAAAGTTGCTCCTCGGACTCCCCCGCCACCGGCTCGGTGACCCGGATGCCGTTGACGTGCGGCGGCAGTTGCCGCTCGCTGGACCACGCGAGCCAGGCGACGACCATGCAGCCGCCGACGAGCATGACGATGTATGCCGTGCTCCAGCCGCGCCCGACGAGCACGCCGGCGACGACCGGGCCGACAACCGAGGCGGACTGCCACGACATGCTCATCAGCGCGTTGTAGCGGCCCCGGAGATGGTCGGGCGCGAGATCGTTGATCATCGCCGGGACGGTCGGCTGGTAGAACGTCTCGCCGAGCCCGAAGATCGCCAGGCAGGCGCCGAAGAGCAGCGCCGCGGCGAGCGAGCCGGGCACCAGCCCCGATGCACCGAGGGCGAGGAAGGCGAGCGCCCAGATTCCGCCCATCACCGCCACGACGCGCGTGCGCCGACGGCCCTCGATGCGCTGGAGCACGAAGAGCTGCAGGACGACGATGACGAGAGTGTTCGCGGCAAAGGCCAGGCCGAGCGTCTGCGTCGAGATCTGTGCCTGCGCCCTGCCGAAGGCCGGCAGCCCGGTGTTGAGCTGACCGTAGCCGACGAAGGAGCCAACGAAGGTCAGGACCAGGATCGGCAGCAGGGCCCGGTCGCGCAGCAGGGCGCGGTAGGTCACCGCGGGAGCCACCGGGGTGCCGGGGTCGTCGTGGACCGGCGCCGCGACCCGGCCCGAGACGTGGCGCAGCGGACCCAGCAGGATCGCGAGCGGCGCGAGGTAGGTGGCCGCGTCGATGAGGAAGATCGCGACGAAGGTCCCCGGGCGGTGGACGTCGACGACCAGCCCACCCAGGGCTCCGCCGATGCCGATCCCGAGGTTGAGCAGCGTGAAGTTCAGGCCGAAGTAGCGCTGCCGGAGGCGGCTCGGGATGATCGTGGCGACCAACGTGTTGACCGCCGGCCAGATGACCCCCCCGGAGAAGCCGAGGAGCACGCCGGCAACCGCCGCCCGCAGCTCCGTCGTGGCAAAGGCCATGACGACGTTGGCGACGATCTGGATGCTGATCGCGGTGACGACCACGGCCCGGGCACCGATCCGGTCGATGACGACACCGGCCGGGCCGACGACGAGCATGCCGATGACCGCCGGGATCGCGAGCAGGAAGCCGACGTGCTGGAGGTCGAACTGGCGCACCTCGTGGAGGTAGACGACGCTGAACGGGATGACCAGACCGGTGCCGATGAAGTCGATGATGACGGTCGAGAGCAGGAACTTGCCGGCCCGTGGCAGGTCGTGCCAGAACGAGGCGAGGGAGGGTCTGGCGGTGGTGGTGGACACCGGTCAAGTTTGCCGTCCAGCACCGACAGCTCCCAAACGGTTTACCGGCCGGCCGAGCCTCCCCCCACGATTTCGGAAGCGCCCCCCGCTCCGGTAGCCTGCCCGACGGAGGATTCGCATAGTGGCCTAGTGCGCACGCTTGGAAAGCGTGTTGAGTGAAAGCTCTCAGGGGTTCAAATCCCCTATCCTCCGCCATCAGGTCTGAGCACGAATCAGCCCCGCTCCCGTCCGTCAGGTGAGAGTCCCCCGAACCGAGGAGGCATCGGCCATGAGGGGAGTCATGCCAGAGAAGGGCACCAGTGGCCCGTCCACCGGCGACTTCGCCGAGCTGAAGCGGCTGGGCGTCGAGAACGGCGAGCAGCGGTTGGAGCGTGA
>NZ_JBKJPP010000009.1:0-11969 GCF_046595215.1 Lapillicoccus sp.
ACGAGTCCGGGCAGGTGGTCGGGGTGTCCGAGCGATGTTGCCTGGGTCTGCGGAGTCTTGTAGGTCGGCGTCGCCTGGGGGACGGGGGCGGCCTGGACCGGCGCCGCGGTCACGGACGACCCCCCGGCCAGGGTGAACGTTGACGCGCCGGAGATCGGGTGGCCGTCGTCGGTGGTCGCTCGCCAGGCGACCCGATAGCTGCCCGGTGCCAGCTGACCCGAGATCGCGGCCGTGAGGACCGTGCCGGTGGCCGTGGGGGCGCCCAGGGTGACGGGGGCACCCTCGCGGCTGAGCAGGACCGTCGCGAACTGGGCGGGGACGGGCTCGTCGAAGGTGAGGGTGATCCGGGTCGGAGAGGTCTGGAGCTGCTCGCCGTCCTGGGGGGACGCGGACACAAGTCGGGCGTGGGCAGGCAGGACCGCGGCAGACGCCACGGTCGCCATCAATGACAAGAGCACGCCGGCGATCAGGACGCCGGCCAGGACCAGCGCGACGACACGGTTTCGCCGCTCCCTCCCCAAGTACATGTCACCCATTCTGGTGCATCCGGGCCGTGGTCATCGCCCTCCCGGGAATTGGGTACGATGGGCGCCGCTGAATGCGCGACGGTTCGTCCGCTCGCGTCATGGTGGGTGTAGCTCAGCTGGTAGAGCGCTGCCTTGTGGTGGCAGATGCCGCGGGTTCAAGTCCCGTCACTCACCCCACGTGTTGGGCCCCCGACCTCTGGAGACCGAGGCCTGGGGGCTCAGCGCTCGGTGACGGGCTCGACGACGTGCTGGGCGGCGAGCGCCTTGGCAGCGCTGGAGTCCGGCCCGGGTTGCGGCACGAACACCGCCGCGCGGTAGTAACGCAGCTCGGCGATCGACTCGCGGATGTCCGCGAGGGCGCGGTGGCCGCCGGACTTCTTGGGCGAGTTGAAGTAGACCCGGGGGTACCACCGGCGCGACAGCTCCTTGATCGAGCTGACGTCGATGATCCGGTAGTGCAGGTGCGACTCCAGCTCGGGCATGTCCCGGACGAGGAAGGCCCGGTCGGTGCCCACGGTGTTGCCCCCGAGCGGTGCCCTGCCCGCCTCGGGCACCCACCTCCGGACGTGGTCGAGCACCTGTTGCTGCGCGTCCTCCACCGTCGTTCCGCCGTCGAGCTCGTCGAGCAACCCAGACGTCGTGTGCATCGCGTGGACGAAGGGATCCATCTGACCCAGCGCCGCGGAGGGCGGCTTGATGATGACGTCGATGCCGTCGTCGAGCTGGTTGAGCTCGAAGTCGGTGATCAACGCGGCGACCTCGATCAGGGCATCGTGCTCGAGGGACAGACCGGTCATCTCGCAGTCGATCCAGACGATGCGGTCGTTCGTGGAACGCTCGGTGGGGACACTCACGACGACCAGAGTAGGGCCTGGGTCGTGCACTACTCTGCTGCCCATGTCCTCAGGGGATCCGCACACCGGCGCGCCGACCGACCCGGTCGCACCCACCGGCCACGGTCAGCAACCCGCCGCGGCCGGCCAGCCGGCATACGGGGGTATGCCGGGTGAGTACTCCCAGCGTGCCAACCCCACCCAGCGCCCGCTGCGGCGCAAGGCGATCACCTACGGGATCATGCTCAGCGGGTTCCTGCTCTCCGGGGCGGTGCTGGGGCTGGAGCTCGACTCGGGCCTCGGCACCCGGACCACCGTGCTGGCGGCGCTGTTCTCGGCCATCCCCCTGCTCATCGTCGTGCCGACCTATCTGTGGCTCGACCGATACGAGGCCGAGCCGGCCCGCTACCTGCTCTTCGGATTCGCCTGGGGCGCGTTGTGCGCCGCGGTGGGGGCCCTCGTGCTCAACAGCTTCTTCAACATCGCCGTCTCGCTCGCCGGCGCGCCGGATCCCGACACCCTCAGCGCGGTGCTCGGCGCCCCGGTGTTCGAGGAAGGTCTCAAGGGCCTCGGCATCCTGCTGGTCATCCTGCTGCGCCGCCACCAGTTCGACGGCATCATCGACGGGGTCGTCTACGCCGGCATGATCGGCGCGGGGTTCGCCTTCAGCGAGAACATCCTCTACCTCGGTCGGACCTACCTGGACTACGGGCAGGACGGCCTCACCTACCTGTTCGTCCTGCGCGGCATCATGGGTCCGTTCGCGCACCCGCTGTTCACGGCGTGCACGGGCATCGGGCTGGGCATCGCGGTCGCCTTCATGCGGACCAATGGCACCAGGATCCTTGCGGGACTCGGCGGCTACCTGTGCGCGATCCTCCTGCACGGCATCTGGAACCTCGGCGCCAGCACCGGCAGCTTCCTCGGCGTCTACCTGGGCGTCGAGGTGCCGTTGTTCCTCGCCTTCATCGGCCTGATCATCTGGCTGCGGGTCCGCGAGGGCAGGCTCATCCGGCAGTACCTCAGCCAGTACGCCGACGTGGGATGGCTCAGCCACCAGGAGGTGGCGATGCTCGCCTCCCTCGGTGCCCGGCGGCAGGCCCGGGACTGGGCGAAGGAGCACGGCGGCCGGCTCGCGCTCTCCTCGATGCGCAGCTTTCAGGACAGCGCCAGCGACCTCGCCCTGCTGCGCTCGCGGATGGCTCGGGGCTCGGCGGCCAAGGACGCCCAGCTCGGTGAGCGGGCCCTGCTCGACTCGATCGTGGCGCACCGACAGGGATTCATCGGCACCTCGGCCTACTGAGGCCCAGCCGTCGCCCCGGGCGGGTCCTTCCAGCACCGCGGCCGGCCGGCCCCTCCCCTCTAGACTCTCCTCGTCCGGCGGTCGGTCCGTCGGCTGCCCTCGTAGCACAACGGATAGTGCAGCGGCCTTCTAATCCGCAGGTTGCAGGTTCGAGTCCTGCCGGGGGCACTCCCGCCTCGGCTCCGGGTGGGTGCCGGATGGGGGGTGGCCGTCGGGCTGTATGGGGCACGGTGTGTGCGGCGGGGTGTGTTGAGGCCGGTCGCGCCAGTTGGGATGATGCTCACGTGACCCAGACCGCCGCCACGGCCGAGACGCAGGACCTCCTCCGGGCGGTGACGTCCCTTCGCGAGGAGGTCGCCGGCTCGACCCTGCCCCTCGACCTGCCGGATGTGGCGGTGTCGCAGGGCGCCCGCACCGAGCTGCTCCGTCAGCTCGACGACTACGTCATCCCGCGCCTCTCCTCGCTGGACGCCCCCCTGCTGGCCGTCGTCGGCGGCTCGACCGGCGCCGGGAAGTCGACGCTGGTCAACTCCCTCGTCGGGAGCGTCGTCAGCCGCCCGGGTGTCCTGCGTCCGACGACGCGTTCCCCGGTCCTGGTCCACCACCCGGGTGACGAGGCCTGGTTCCGCGATGCGCGGGTGCTCCCGGATCTCGCCCGGGTCACCGGCGGCGGGGCCACGGAGGGGGAGTCCTCGGTGCGTCTCGTCTCCTCAGGGACGATGCCTGCCGGGCTGGCGATCCTCGACGCTCCGGACATCGACTCGGTCGTCGAGCACAACCGCGACCTGGCCCGCCAGCTGCTTTCCGCCGCCGACCTGTGGCTCTTCGTCACGACGGCCGCCCGCTATGCCGACGCCGTTCCGTGGGACCTGCTGCGCCAGGCCTCCGAGCGGGGGACCTCCATCGCCGTCGTCCTCGACCGCGTGCCCGCCGAGGCGCTCGACGAGATCCGCGAGCACCTCGCGTCGATGCTGCGCGAGCACGGACTGGCGGCAGCCCCGATCTTCACGATCGCCGAGTCGCGGTTGACGCAGGACGGGCTGCTCCCCGACGAGCAGATCAACCGGCTCCGGTCCTGGCTCACGGCGCTCGCCAAGGACGTGAGGGCCCGGGCGATCGTCGTGCGGCAGACCCTCACGGGGGCCCTGGACTCGCTGGAGTCCCGGACCGAGATCCTCACCCAGGCGTCGACGGCACAGCTCGGTGCGACGACCGCCCTCCTGGCCGCCGCCGACACGGCATACGCGGGTGCGGTCGACGGCGTCAAACAGGGGATGACCGACGGGGCCCTCCTGCGCGGCGAGGTGCTCGCCCGCTGGCAGGAGTTCGTCGGGACCGGGGAGTTCTTCAAGCAGGTGGAGTCGACGGTGTCGAGGGCACGCGACCGGCTCGTCGCCCTCGTCAAGGGTCAGCCCGCCCCCTCCCAGGACCTCGGCGAGGCCCTCCAGAGCGGGGTCTCGGAGCTGATCCGCGCCGAGGCCCAGGGGGCCGCCTCGGTGACGTCGCGGACCTGGCGCACCCTCGTCGGCGGAGCCAGCCTCCTCGAGGTCCATCCGGACCTCCCCCGGGTCTCCCCGGACTTCGAGGTCAGGGTCAACTCGCTCGTCCACGACTGGCAGGGCGACGTCCTCGAGCTGGTGCGCAACGAGGGCCGGGACCGCCGCACGACCGCGCGGGTCACGGCATACGGCGTCAACGCCGTCGGGACGGTGCTCATCCTCGTGACCTTCGCCCAGACCGGCGGACTGACCGGGGCCGAGGCGGGCATCGCCGGCGGCACGGCGATCCTCGGGCAGAAGCTCCTCGAGGCGATCTTCGGCGACCAGGCGGTGCGCACGCTGGCCATCAAGGCGCGGCAGGCGCTGATCGAGAGGGTGGAGCAGCTGTACTTCGAGGAGCAAGGCCGCTTCCGGGCGGCGGTGGACACCGTCGAGATCAGGAGGGACCAGGGCCGACGCCTCGCGTCCGCTGCCCTCGCCGTCAAGGTCGCCCGTTGAGCCCGCTGAAGATGGGCGCGAAGCGGATCAGCGCCCCGTCCGCCGATGCCCTCGCCGGCCAGACCAGCGCGCTGGGAGCGGCGCTCGAGGCGGGAGGTCTGCAGCTCGACCCCACCGCCGTGGCCGCAGCCCGAAGCATCGTCGACAAGGTCGGTGTGCGCAGCTCGATCACGGCCAACCACACCGTCGTGGCCCTGTCCGGGGCGACGGGCAGCGGCAAGTCCTCCCTCTTCAACGCCGTCGTCGGGTCGGACGTCGCGACGGTCGGTGCCCGACGACCGACGACCTCGCGCCCGACCGCCGCAGTCTGGGGGCAGGAGTCCGCCGGGTCGCTGCTCGACTGGCTCGGTGTCGACCAGCGCCACGACGTGGGCTCGGGAGCCGGCTCGGGCGCAGCCGGGAGTGGCGCCGCCGCCGCCGGGAGCCTGGAGGGCCTGGTCCTGCTCGACCTGCCCGACTTCGACTCGCGCGAGCGCAGCCACCGCGTCGAGGCCGAGCGGGTCCTCGCCCTGTGCGACGTCTTCGTCTGGGTCACCGACCCGCAGAAGTATGCCGACGCGCTCCTGCACGACGAGTACCTGCGCGTGCTCGCCGGCCACGACGCGGTCATGCTCGTCGTGCTGAACCAGGTGGACCGGCTCAGTCCCGAGGCCGTGACGCAGTGCCGCGACGACCTCTTGGCCCTCCTGCGGGTGGACGGCATCCGCACCGCGTCGGTGATCACGACCTCGGCACGCACCGGCGCCGGAGTGCCGGAGCTGCAGCATCGCCTGGCCGCAGCCGTTGCCGGGCACCACGCCGCCCGGCAACGGCTGTCCGCCGACGTCACCGCGGTCGCCACCACGTTGCGCCGGGACGTCGCCGACCAGGAGCCGAAGGTCGAGGCGTCCGCGGACCGGCGACTCGTCGCAGCCCTGGGCCGGGCCGCCGGCGTGCCGGTCGTGCTGAACGCCGTCGAGGCCGACTATCGCCGGGAGGCGACGGCCCGCAGCGGCTGGATCTTCACCCGGTGGGGCCGCAGCTTCAGGCCAGACCCGCTCAAGCGGCTGCGGCTCGGTTCCAGGGGGGCGCCCGGGGCGAAGGGTCCACTCGGGGCCGTGGACCCGTCGGACGTCAGAGCGGTGCTCGGCCGCTCGTCGATCCCGGCGCCCACCCCGGCAGCGCGCTCAGCGGTGCGCCTGGCGGCCGGTGAGCTTGCCGACCGCGCCGGCGAGGGCCTGCCGATCCCCTGGTCGGAGGCGATCGCCGACGTCACGACGCCAGACGACGACCGCCTCGACGAGGCGCTCGACCAGGCAGTCACCAGCACGTCGCTGAGGGCCCGCAGGCCACTGTGGTGGCGTCTGATGGGCCTCCTGCAGTGGCTCTTCGGCCTCGCCGCCGTCGCCGGACTGGTCTGGCTGGCGGTCCTCGGGGTGATCGGCTGGCTCCAGCTGCCGCAGATCGACACCCCCCGGCTCGGGCCGCTGCCCTACCCCTTCCTGCTGTTCGTCGGCGGGTTGCTGCTCGGGATCGGCTCGGCGACGGTGGCGAGGTTGCTGGGTCGGGTCGGAGCCCGGCGCCGGCGCCGGCTGATCGCCTCCCGCCTGGACGACGCGATCGAGACAGTCGCTTCGCAGCGGCTCGTCGAGCCGGTCCGGCTCGTGGTGGAACGGCACCGGACGACTCGCACGAAGCTCGACGGCGCGCGCCGCGCCTGATCCGTCCCCGATCCGTCCCAGCGCCTGATCCGTCCCCGGCTGTGCACATCCCCGTCATCCGACGTCCCACAATCCACAGGACGCGGGCCGGGGCTGGTTGTGGGCCACGGCTCTCCCCACCCTTGGGTCATCGCCCGTCACGCCGACGGGTGGAGCGCACAGGGAGAGATGGAGTGAGTGATGAACGAGAGCTTCGTGACGGTGATGGGCAACCTCGTCGGTGACCCGCAGGGCCGGTCGACCAAGGCGGGGAAGCCCTTTGCGTCGTTCCGCGTGGCCTCGACGACCCGGCGCTGGGACGCCGAGACCCGGGGCTTCGTCGACGGCAGCACCAACTTCATGAACGTCGTCGGCTTCAACGCCCTCGGGGGGAACATCATGGGCAGCCTCAGGAAGGGCGACCCGGTCGTGGTCTACGGGAGACTGCGGGTCAACCAGTGGGTCAACGGTGACGGGGTGAACATGACGTCCGTCGAGGTCGACGCCTACAGCGTCGGCCACGACCTGGCCCGCGGGCAGAGCAGTTTCTCGAAGCCGGAGCGGATCCAGTACGACGCGAACGACCGGCTGGCCGACCCCAACATCCAGGCCTCACTCGACGCCCGGGAGCCCGATGACTCGCAGGGGGATGGCCTGCCCGACGAGGAGGCGTCGTCCGGGGGAGGTGACGAGGACGGCAACGGTCTCGTGGTGCACGGGGGCTTCAGCCGCACGACCGCGGACGCGGACACCGACGACTACGTCGTGGCGAACGCCGGGTGACCCCCTCGGGGTGAGCGGGTCGGGTCGGACCACCGCGGCGGTGGCACGACCCGATGCCGCGCGCACTGGCGGATCAGGAGGCGTCCTGCCGATTGGGTGGGGGAGGCGGCACGCGGATAACCTTCGACCCATGCCCGAGTTCATCTACGTCATGACCAAAGCGCGCAAGGCGCACAACGAGAAGGTCATCCTCGACGACGTGTCGATGTCGTTCTATCCCGGCGCCAAGATCGGCGTCGTCGGTCCGAACGGGGCGGGCAAGTCGACGATCCTGAAGATCATGGCCGGGCTGGACCAGCCCTCCAACGGTGAGGCCTGGCTCGCGCCCGGCGCCACCGTCGGGATCCTCCTGCAGGAACCGCCGCTCAACGAGGACAAGACCGTCCTCGGCAACGTCGAGGAGGGCGCCGGCGAGATCAAGGCCAAGCTCGACCGCTACAACGAGATCTCGGTCGAGATGGGCGAACCGGACGCCGACTACGACGCGCTCCTCGCGGAGATGGGCACGCTCCAGGAGGACATCGACCACGCTGACGCCTGGGACCTCGACGCCCAGCTCGAGCAGGCCATGGACGCGCTCCGCTGCCCGCCGCCGGACGCCGACGTCACCATCCTCTCCGGAGGGGAGCGCCGCCGGGTCGCCCTGTGCAAGCTGCTCCTGCAAAAGCCTGACCTCCTCCTGCTCGACGAGCCCACCAACCACCTAGACGCCGAGTCGGTGCAGTGGCTCGAGCAGCACCTCGCGTCCTACCACGGTGCCGTCCTCGCCGTGACCCACGACCGGTACTTCCTCGACAACGTCGCGCAGTGGATCGCCGAGGTCGACCGTGGCCGTCTCTATCCCTACGAAGGCAACTACTCGACCTATCTCGAGAAGAAGTCCGAGCGCCTGCAGGTCCAGGGCCGTAAGGACGTCAAGCTGGCCAAGCGCCTCAAGGACGAGCTGGAGTGGGTCCGGTCCAACGCCAAGGGCCGCCAGGTCAAGTCCAAGGCGCGGCTCGCCCGCTACGAGGAGATGGCGGCGGAGGCCGACCGCACCCGCAAGCTCGACTTCGAGGAGCTCCAGATCCCGCCCGGGCCACGTCTCGGTTCGACGGTCATCGAGGTCACGGACCTCAAGAAGGGCTATGGTGACCGCGTCCTGATCGAGGGTCTGTCGTTCTCGCTGCCCCGCAACGGGATCGTCGGGGTGATCGGCCCCAACGGGGTCGGCAAGACGACGCTCTTCAAGACCATCGTGGGGCTCGAGGAGCCCGACGCCGGCGCGGTCAAGATCGGGGAGACCGTCCTGATGTCCTACGTCGACCAGAGCCGGTCCGGCCTCGACCCCAAGAAGAACCTTTGGGAGACCGTCTCGGACGGCCTCGACTTCATCAAGGTCGGCCAGGTCGAGATCCCGTCCCGGGCCTACGTCTCGCAGTTCGGCTTCAAAGGCCCTGACCAGCAGAAGCCCACCGGTGTCCTCTCCGGTGGGGAGCGCAACCGCCTCAACCTGGCGCTGACGCTGAAGCAGGGCGGCAACCTGCTGCTCCTCGACGAGCCGACCAACGACCTCGACGTCGAGACACTCGGTTCGCTGGAGAACGCCTTGCTCGAGTTCCCGGGCTGCGCCGTGGTCATCAGCCACGACCGGTGGTTCCTCGACCGGGTCGCGACGCACATCCTCGCCTGGGAGGGCACCGAGCAGAACCCGGCCAGTTGGTACTGGTTCGAGGGCAACTACGATTCCTATGAGACCAACAAGCTCGAGCGACTCGGCGCCGACGCGGCCCGTCCTCACCGGGTGACCTACCGCAAGCTGACCCGCGACTGAGGAGCGCCCCCGGGCCAACTCTGCAGCCGAAGAAGGTGGCAAGCTGGCCGGTCGACGCGCACACTGGGCGCGTGGTTACCTGGTTTTTCCTGCTCGTCCTGGCAGTCGGCGGCCTGGGCGCCATCCGGCTGCGCCGGGGGCGCTCGTCTTCGCCACCCCCTCCCGCTGGACGTGCCGCGGAGGTCAATGACCTGACGGACCTCGATGCTGCGTTCGACCGGGTGTGCGCCGCCCACTCCCACGAGCTCGGGATCCTCCTCGGCGCCCGGCTCACCCAGCTCGTCCACCGTCAGGTGCCGGTCCGCGCCATCCGGCAGGCGCCGGGAGACCGCTCGGTCCGGGTGTGCTTCGCCGACGGGACCGTCGTGCTGGCCCGCGGACATTCCCCGGGTGACTTCGCGCGGATCGCGTGGGCCATGCACGGGCAGTCCGTGCGACTGGCAGCGTTTGCCACGGACGAGGACGGCACCCATCTCGACTTCCGGTGGCGGCCGGACCACCGGATGGCCGCCGTCGCCGTCGGTCTCGACCAACCGGACTGAGCCGGTGAACTCACCGAGCGTGTCGCAGGCCCACCAGCAGGAGCCCCAGCTCAGGGCTCGATCCTCGGGTGATGAACAGCTCGAGGCGTCGCTGATGGCGCGGGACCAGTGCGGGCTCCTGGTCGTCGAAGAACATGCTCACTATCGCAGCCGTGCTCCTGACCCGGCAGTCCAGGGATTCCTCTCCGTGATGGCGCGGGTCGCGCTGCAGGGCGGGCGATCCGCTGTCGGACCGCCTCGGAGCGGCTGGCCGCTCGCCCCTCGACGACCTCGGCGTCCAGGGCCGCCAGTTCCCGGTCGTCGAGCCGGATGGCGATGTGCGTGGTCATCACCACACACTGCCCCGGCCGTCAACCACGTGGTATGCGCACCGCGTGAAGGGGGATGCCGTCGCCGTTCGGCCTCACCGACGGGCCGCGACGAGGCGAAGGCCCAGCGCGGCATACGTGGTGCCGATCTCGGCGGGAGTGCGGCTGATCGCGGGGGAGTACCAGCGGGCGACGTCGATGCAGAGCGACATCAGGGCCAGCGCCGTGTCGTGAACGTCGTCGACGGAGAACTGTCCCGCGGCGACGCCCTCGTCGAGCACTGACCGGACGATCGAGTCGATCTGCTTGCGGAGGGCAAGGACGTCGACGCGGTGCTCGGGCGTGAGGTGGGGGAACTCGTACTGCACGACCCGGGCCACCTCATGGTGATCGGCGTGCCACTGCGCGAAACCCGACATGATCTGGGCGAGGCGCTCCGCGGGGCCACCGGGGGAGGCGGCGGCGGACTGGACCAGCTCTAGGGCCACCTCGTGGCCACTGTGGCTGAGGGCGTGCAGGAGATCCTCCTTGGAGGAGAAGTGGACGTAGACCCCCGAGGGGGACAGCCCGGCGCGCGACGCGATGTCGCGGGTCGTCGTCGCGTGGAACCCCTTGTCCGCGAACGCCCCCGCCGCGGCGCCGAGCAGACGGTCGATCGTCTGGGCGCCGGAGGCCGTCGTGGTCGTCACGTTGACATCATCCCGCACGTCGGCGAGACTAAGCAAGCGCTTAGTTACTGGGAGGTAACCCGATGCCACGCAACATCTACGACGAGGACCACGAAGCGTTCCGCAGCAGCGTCCGCGAGTTCGTCGACCGCACCCTCACGCCCCGCGCCGAGGAGATGCTGGCGGCGAAGTCGATCGCCCGGGACATCTGGAAGGAGGCCGGCAAGCAGGGCCTCTTCGGCCTCGACATCCCCGAGGAGTACGGCGGCGCCGGCGCCGGCGACTACCGGTTCAACGCCATCTCCGCCGAGGAGATCGCCGCGTTCAACGGCGCCGTGTCCTCGTGCTTCGGCATCCACGCCGACGTCTGCCCGCCCTACCTCGTCGACCTCGGCACGGACGAGCAGAAGCAGCGTTGGCTCCCCGGCATGGCCTCGGGCGACCTGATCTGCGCCATCGCGATGACCGAGCCGTCCGGCGGCTCTGACCTCGCCGCCCTCAAGACGACGGCCGTCCGCGCGAACGACTCGACGGGCGACTGGATCATCAACGGCAGCAAGACGTTCATCACCAACGGCTACCAGGCCGACCTCGTCATCGTTGCGACCCGGACCGACCCGAGCAAGGGCGCCAAGGGGATCACTCTCTTCATGGTCGAGGACGGCATGGAGGGATTCTCCCGCGGCCGCAAGCTCGACAAGGTCGGGCAGGAGGAGTCGGACACCGCCGAGCTGTTCTTCAGCGACCTGCGGGTCTCCGACGCCAACCGGATCGGCGACGAGGGCATGGGCTTCGTCCACATGATGGAGCGCCTCGTGCAGGAGCGGGTGGGTGCAGCGGTCAGCAACACCTGGCACGCGCGCCAGATCCTCGACGAGACCATCGAGTACGTCAAGGAGCGCAAGGCCTTCGGGCAGAGCGTGGGGTCCTTCCAGCACAACAAGTTCAAGGTCG
Source organism: Lapillicoccus sp. (assembly GCF_046595215.1). NCBI lineage: Bacteria > Bacillati > Actinomycetota > Actinomycetes > Micrococcales > Intrasporangiaceae > Lapillicoccus > Lapillicoccus sp. The sequence goes on from NZ_JBKJPP010000009.1 coordinate 11,408, forward strand.
CCGAGCTCGTCACGACGATGGACGTCACGCAGGCGTTCGTCGACCAGTGCGTCCTCGCCCACGCTCGTCAGATCCTGCTCGAGACCCTGGACTACGCCCAGGAGCGCAAGGCGTTCGGCCAGGGCATCGGCTCCTTCCAGCACAACAAGTTCCTGCTCGCCGAGCTGGTCACGCAGATCGACGTCACCCAGGCGTTCATGGACCAGTGCATCGTCGCGCACGCCAAGGGCGAGCTCACCGCGGTCGACGCGGCCAAGGCCAAGTGGTGGACCTCGCAGGTCCAGAACGACGTGCTCGACCACTGCGTGCAGCTCTACGGCGGCTACGGCTACATGAACGAGTACCGCGTGGCCCGCGCCTGGCGCGACGCCCGCGTCTCCAAGATCTGGGCCGGCTCCAACGAGATCATGAAGGAGCTCATCGGCCGCGACCTGGGCCTGTAGGCGCCTGCCAGCCCAGCCTCACCTTGCTTGCGAGCGCGGCGCGGTCTGGCGACGATCGACCCATGACCGCTGACATCGCCGACAGCTCAGTGGGGGAGCTCGGGCCCCACGACGACGAG
>NZ_JBKJPP010000177.1:0-30796 GCF_046595215.1 Lapillicoccus sp.
CAGCGCCGCCAGGGCATCCTCCGCACTCACCTCCAGGTCAGCCGGCACGATGCCCTCGCGCGGACCGACGTCTACGGACCGGAGCGAGTCCACCACTCGCACGGTGAACTCGTCAGATTTGCCTCTACTGGTCATGGCCACCCTCCTCAGGCGGTGCAGGCCTCGGATGAGACCTCCGGCCACCGCTTCACTCTTCAGAGGCCGACGCGGCACCACGTGATACCGCGTGGGCTTGCCACGGCCGACTGAAGCGGTGACTGTCACCGGGGCTGATTGCATCGATCTGGACCGCGTCGCCACTGCGAACGGGCTGCGGGCGGTCGCCGGGGCAGCGCCCATCGCTGCGCTTCGGGCCGCTCCGGCTACGCCGACGCCCGAGAGGCCGGCAACCGAGGTTACTGTGATGCCTTCAAGTGATGGGCCTGCTCAACCCTGGCCATATTCGCTGGAGAACGCGCCCACTACGAGGGGCGACGAGTCGCCGGGGCCCGCCGCAACGCTGCTATGCGCGACAGTGTGGGATGTCTACCTCCGGACCTTGGAAGGATGGCTGCGGAATATGGCAACCTGCACGGGGCGACCGTGTTGACTGGTAAACAAACCAGGTCGTCGGCCACGCGATGGCCGACCACTGAGGCATCTCCTTGATCGTCGATGCACTCAACATGGCGTCCCGAAGAACAAGCCATTCGTACCGGAATCCGGAATCGCCGTTTCTCGCAGCGGACGCGGCTGTCGCTGCACGCCCGAGGAGTTCGGAGAGTCGGGAATCCGCCGATCGTGTGGCGGGACCGTGTATTCGACCCGTCGCATACGTCTGGGACAGCCGTGGAGGGCTCCAGATAGCCATCGTGTCGACCTTCGCGACCGTCCGTCACCGGACGACGGTCGCCCGACTCGGCCACTGGCGCGTGAATGCTGCGTCGTCACCGGGACCCTCATGGGAATCGCGTGTGAGGGTGGTCCCTTCGCCGACGCTGAGCCACTCGTCGAGGCTGTCGTCGGCGTGGTCGGATGCACGATTGGGCACACCGCAGGCAGAGGTGCACGTCGCGGTGGTTGCCCAGAATCCAGCCGGTCCGTCGCCAGCAGGTCGACGCCGGCGCCCGTCCCGGTGCACGACCGAGGAATCGGAGCAGGTCCGCTGGCTGAAGCGGGAGAACGCGGAGTCGAAGCGAGGCAGCGCGATCCTCGTGGCCGCGTCTTGATGTATCAGGGGCGCGCAGGTTGGGTCGATCACTTCCGGTGAGGGCCCAAGTCCACCACAGGCGACACCCGCTGCCGCGCGCGGCCCTCTCGGCCGGATCCGAGTCTGCTCATCGCCAACGACGTGGTCACGAGCCTGGGCGGGATGTGGCGGTACGGCTGCCTACGAGACGCCAGGTTGAGGTCTGCAGCGGGTGCGTCAACCAGCACGTTTGTTCAGGTCACAGAGGGTGCGATGAAGTGCCCCCGGCAAGATTCGAACTTGCGACACCCGCTTTAGGAGAGCGGTGCTCTATCCCCTGAGCTACGAGGGCGAGTGGGTTCGCGGCCTGTAGCGGCCCACCGCGCGGTAATTGTGTCATGCCGCAAGTCAGGCGGCGTGCAGCTGCGGTCCGGGCGACCCGGCATACCTGCGTGTGGCGGTCTGGTGAAACGGTTGACAGCGGCATCTCGACGACCAGGTCCGCCCGATCGAACAGAGGTGCGTCCACAACTCCTCAGGTGCGGGGTTGTGGACGGGTGCTGGGCGGGACCGCGTCCACACCTCCTCAGGTGGGGGCTTGTGGACGCGGAGGTTTGCGGACGCACGCTGACGCGGGCCGAGAGCCAACGAGTCAGGCGTGGCCGGCGCGCAGGACCAGCTCCAGCTCGAAGCGCACCTGCGGGTCGTCGAGGTCGTCCCCGAACAGCTCCTTCAGCTGGGCCACCCGGTAGCCCACCGTCTGCGGGTGGATGCTCAGCTCTGCGGCGATCGGGGCGCGCTGGCCCCAGTGCCGCAGCCACGCGAGCAGCGTGACCTCGAGGCGCTCGCGCTGCGAGGGCCGCAGCCCCTCGAAGGGCGCCAACCGCCGCTCGGCGAGGTCGGCCAGCGCCTGCGGCTCGGCGCCGAGCACGAGGTCGGCGAGGTGCTCCTCCACCCACAGGGGGGACTCCTCGGAGATGGGACGGCGTGACATCGCCGCCGAGGCCAGCGTCGCGAGCCGCAGCGACTCCGGCACCTGACGCCAGTCCCGCGCCGGCCCGATGACGGCCCCCCGCCCATGGAGCACCCGCTCGAGCTCACGCCGCTCCTTCGCGCTCTGCGGCGCGGGGACGAGCGCCACGGCGTCGGTCGCCCGAGGCATGGCCAGCGCCCGCTGCCCGAGCTGGAACCGCACGCCCGACGCCTCGTCGAGAGGCATCGTCACCGCGACGAGCGCGGTCGGCTGGGTCCAGCCCGCCAGCGCGGCTGCCTGCTGCACGGCGGCCTCGTCGGCCCGCCCGTGCAGGAGCAGCTCGAGCAGCTCGACCCGTCGCCGGCCGATCTCGCCCGCCCGCTCGGACTGCTCGAAGGCGAACCCCTCCGCGCTCGCCGCCGACAGCTCCTCGATGTAGGCCAGCACCGACTCCCCGAGCGCGACGAGGACGTCGGTGTCGAGGCCGTGCGCGAGCGCGCCCCGCGACATCTGTCGCAGCGTCACCCGCGCTCCTGCACGGTAGGCGGAGAGCAGACCCTCCAGCGTGCGACCCTGACGGACCTCGCCGCGGCCCAGCCCGGCATACACGCGCCGGCTCTCCGGCGAGAGGGCCGGGCGAGAGGTGCCCGGCAGGTCGAAGAAGCGCTCGAGCGCCACTTCGACGCCGTGGCGCACGCCCTCGCCGAAGGAGCCCTCGAGCGGCCGGGCATAGGCCGGGACCGCGAGGGGGATGGCCGCGATGATCTCCTCGACGACGTCGGGGACGATGGGGCGCAGCAGTTCGCTGATTTCAGCGGGAAGGGCCAACCAGGGGGGGTCGTTGGTGACCTGGGTCATGCGTACGCCTCCGTCTCTATCTCGAGGAGACAGTTTATGCCCTGACATCGTATGCCGTCGCACGAGACCGCGGCGAGGGTGTGCTGGGACTGTTGGTACATGGCCAACACCAGTCCCCTCAGCCGCATGGCGTCGATCTTCACGACGCCGCGCGCGCCCGAGGACTTCCTGTGGCTCGTCAACCCGCTCAGCTCGCCGCGCCAGCTGCGCGGGGTCGTCACCGCGGTCGTCCCCGAGACGGCCGAGTCGGCGACGATCCACTTCCGCCCCGGTCGCGGCTGGCTGGCCCACGAGGCCGGCCAGTGGGCCCGGATCGGGGTCGAGATCGACGGTGTGCGCCAGTGGCGCTCCTACTCCCTGACCACCGCGGGCGGCGAGGACCCGGCGATCACCGTCACCGCGATCGGCGCCGTCTCGGAGGCCCTGGTGCGGCGGACCAAGCCGGGCGACGTGCTCTTCCTCGCTCCCCCACAGGGCGACTTCGTCCTGCCTGAGCACCCGCGTCCCCTGCTGATGCTCACCGCGGGCAGCGGCCTCACCCCGGTGATGTCAATGATCCGCACGCTGGTGCGCCGCCGGCCGGACGCCGACGTCGTGCTCATCCACTCCTCGCGCACCATCGAGGACGCCCTCTTCCGCCAGGAGCTGGGTGAGCTCATCGGTGAGTTCGCCGGCCTGCGCGTCGTCCACTGGCTCAGCGGCGAGCGGGGCCGCCTCGACCTCACCTCCACGAGTGACCTCGACGGCGCGTGTCCCGACTGGCGTGGCCGCGCTGCCTACGTCTGCGGGCCGGCCGCGATGCTCGACGACGCCACCGCGCTGTGGCGCCAGGCCGACGTCCCGGAGCAGCTCATCGTCGAGCGCTTCGCCCCGGTCCTCCTCGAGGGCGCCGGCGGCGAGGGCGGGCTCGTGACGTTCGAGAAGTCCGACAAGGAGAGCGACGTCGACGGCGACACCTCCCTCCTCGAGGCCGGCGAGGCCGCCGGCGTCGTCATGCCGAGCGGATGCCGTATGGGCATCTGCCACAGCTGCGTCACCCCGTTGCTGGCCGGCCGGGTGCGCGACCTGCGCACCGGCGAGGTCCACGGCGACGAGGGCCAGCTCATCCAGACCTGTGTCTCTGCAGCTGCAGGGCCCGTCCACCTCGAGATCTGAGGAGCACCAACCATGACCGCCACACTCACCCACCCCGTGAGCTCCGACGAGTTCTTCGCCGCCGACGCCCCCTCCGACGACGAGGCCACCGAGGCCACCGACGCGATTGCCGCCACGACGACCGCCCCCGGTGTCCCGACCAGGCCCCCGGCCTCGCGCCGCCGTTCCGTGCTCGCCGACGAGGGCCACCCCACGGTCCGCCCGCCGGCCGCGGCGCACCTCAGCGACGAACAGGTCGCCGAGCTCGGTCGTGAGCTCGACGCCATCCGCGACGCGATCATCGCGGACCGCGGAGCCAGCGACGCGGCATACATCCGCCGGGTCATCAAGGCCCAGCGCAGCCTCGAGGTCGGCGGCCGCGCCGCCCTCGTCTTCGCCGGCCTGCCCCCGGCGTGGATCGCGGGCACCGCGATGCTGTCCGTCGCCAAGATCCTCGAGAACATGGAGATCGGGCACAACGTGCTGCACGGGCAGTGGGACTGGATGCGCGACCCCGACATCCACTCGACGACGTGGGAGTGGGACTTCGTCACGCCCGCCGCGTCGTGGAAGCACACCCACAACGACATCCACCACACGTGGACCAACGTCGTCGGCAAGGACCGCGACGTCGGCTACACCATGCTGCGGGTCAGCCCCGACCAGCCGTGGAAGCCGTTCAACCTCGGCAACCCGGTCTACAACGCGCTGCTCGCGCCGGTCTTCGAGTGGGGCATCGCCGTCTACGACCTCGAGGTCGACGAGCTGATCAACGGCACCAAGTCCCGGGCCGACTTCACCCGCGACCTCAAGGCCATGGGCCGCAAGATCGTGCGCCAGTTCTCCAAGGACTACGTCGCCACGCCGGCCGTGGCCGCGCTGACCGGCTCGGCCCTGCCCGCCCTGGCGGGCACGCTGACCGCCAACGCCGTCCGCAACATCTGGGCCCACGCGGTGATCTTCTGCGGCCACTTCCCCGAGGGCGCCGACACCTTCACCGAGGAGATGATCGACGGTGAGACGCGCGGTGACTGGTACGTGCGCCAGATGATCGGCTCGGCCAACATCTCCGGCAGCAAGGCGATGCACCTGATGACTGGCAACCTCTCGCACCAGGTCGAGCACCACCTCTTTCCGGACCTCCCCTCGAACCGGTATGCCGAGGTGGCGGTACACGTCCGCGAGATCTGCGAGCGCTACGGACTGCCCTACAACACCGGCCCGATGTGGAAGCAGGTCGGCTCGACCTGGGCCAAGATCTTCCGCCTCGCGCTGCCCTGACCGCCGGAGCATCAATCGCCGGAGCGTCGACTCTGCAGGGCAGGACGTTCGACCCTCCTCCAGCCCCGTGGCCCGGTGCATGGTGAGCGGAGAGTGTCCACCGCGCGCCGGGTGCGGGGCGCTCCCGGACAGGAGAGCCCCGTGGAGCACCGCCGCGACCTCACGCCGCCAGCCCCGCTCGGACTGGGCCGGCTGCGTGCCGGACCGGTCCGCCAGAGCCGACCCGTCTACGTCGACCTGCTGCCGCCCTGCAACGCGGGCTGCCCGGCCGGGGAGAACATCCAGGCCTGGCTGGGCCTGGTCAAGGCCGGTGACCACGAGGCCGCCTGGCGGGCGCTGACCGCCGACAACCCGTTCCCCGCCATCCACGGCAGGGTCTGCTACCACCCCTGCGAGACGGTCTGCAACCGGGCCGAGCTCGACGGCGCCGTCTCCATCCACGCGGTGGAGCGCTCCCTCGGGGACCGCGCGATCCACGAGGGGTGGGCCTTCACGCCACCGCCGAGTCGCAGCGGCCGGCGGGTGCTCGTCGTCGGGGCGGGCCCCAGCGGTCTCTCGGCGGCATACCACCTCACTCGCCTCGGGCACGACGTCGTCGTGCGGGACAACGCCCCAGAACCCGGCGGGATGATGCGCTACGGCATCCCGGCCTACCGGCTGCCCCGCGACGTCCTCGACGCCGAGGTGCGCCGGGTTTCCGAGCTGGGGGTCACCCTCGAGCAGGGTCACCGCGTCACCGACCTGCGGGCCGAGATGGAGCAGGGCGGCTTCGACGCCGTCTTCGTCGCGGTCGGCGCGCACCTGTCCAAGCGCGTCGAGATCCCCAACGCCGATGCGGCCCGCGTCCTCGACGCCGTGTCGTTCCTGCATGACGCCGCCGCGGGCGAGCAGGCCCCGCTGACCGGCCGGGTCGCGGTCTACGGCGGTGGCAACACGGCCATGGACGCGGCCCGCGTCGCGCGCCGGCTGGGCGCCGACGACACGGTGATCGTCTACCGCAGGACGCGCGACCAGATGCCGGCCCACGCGGAGGAGGCCGTCGACGCCGAGGAGGAGGGCATCCGGATCAACTGGCTGCGCACCATCAGCTCGATGGGGGAGCATGACCTCACCGTCGAGGTGCAGGAGCTCGACGAGAGCGGGCGCCCCCACGGCACCGGCCGATTCGAGACGCTGGCCGCCGACACGGTGATCCTTGCCCTCGGCCAGGAGAGCGACACGGGGTTCCTGCGGACCGTGCCGGGTGTCGAGCTCGTCGACGACACCGTGCAGGTCTCGCTCACGTCCCTGATGACCGGCGCGCCCGGTGTCTTCGCCGGCGGCGACGCCGTGCCGAGCGAGCGCACTGTGACCGTCGGGGTGGGGCACGGCAGGAAGGCCGCGCGCAGCATCGACGCCTACCTGCGCACGGCGGCCCTCGACGTCGCGCCGAAGCACGACCTGGCATCGTTCGAGAAGCTCAATCTCTGGTACTTCGGGGAGCACCCCCGACGGGAGCAGGCCGAGCTTGATCCCGCCGCGCGCGTGGCGGCCTTCGACGAGGTGCTCGCCGGGCTCACCGAGCAGGAGGCGCAGTTCGAGGCGGAGCGCTGCCTGTCCTGCGGCAACTGCTTCGAGTGCGACGGCTGTCTCGGGGCCTGTCCCGAGGATGCGGTCATCAAGCTGGGTGTGGGGAAGCGCTACGAGTTCGACTATGACCAGTGCACGGGGTGCGGCACGTGCGCGCGCCAGTGCCCGGTGCACGCCATCGAGATGGTCCCGGAGGGCTGACATGCGCGCCACCATCGACGGCAACCAGGCGGCGGTCGACGTCGCCTACCGGCTCACTGAGCTCTGCGCCATCTATCCCATCACGCCGTCCTCGACGATGGCCGAGCTCGCCGACGAGTGGGCGAGCCACGGCAGGAAGAACATCTGGGGCACCATCCCGACCATCGTCGAGATGCAGAGCGAGGGCGGTGCCGCCGGGACGCTGCACGGCGCCCTCCAGGGCGGGGCGCTGAGCACGACCTTCACCGCGTCGCAGGGTCTGCTGCTGATGATCCCCAACATGTACAAGATTGCCGGCGAGCTGACGTCCACGGTCTTCCACGTGGCAGCGCGATCCATTGCGACACAGGGACTGTCGATCTTCGGTGACCACTCGGACGTGATGGCGGTGCGGCAGACCGGCTTCGCGCTGCTGTCGTCGGCCTCCGTGCAGGAGGCCCACGACCTCGCGCTCGTCGCCCACCTGGCGACCTTGGAGACGCGGGTGCCGTTCCTGCACTTCTTCGACGGTTTCCGGACCTCGCACGAGATCAACACCGTCGAGCTCATCGACGACGCCGTCCTGCACGGGCTGGTCCCCGAGGGTCTCGTCCGCGCCCACCGCTCCCGCGCGCTGAGCCCCGAGCGGCCGTTCATCCGCGGCACGGCCCAGAACCCGGACGTCTCCTTCCAGGCGCGCGAGACGGTCAACCCCTTCTACGCCCGCGTCCCCGGCGCAGTGCAGGACGCCATGGACCGGCTCGCCGCGCACACGGGCCGCGCCTACCGGCTGATGGAGTACGTCGGCCACCCGCAGGCCGAACGGGTCGTCGTCATCATGGGCTCCGGCGCCCAGACCGCCCGGGAGACCGTGGCCCACCTCGTGGCGGGAGGCGAACGGGTCGGCGTGCTCCAGGTGCGTCTCTACCGGCCCTTCCCCGCCGCGGACCTCATCGCTGGGCTGCCGGCGTCGGTGCGCCAGGTCGCGGTCCTCGACCGGACCAAGGAGCCGGGCTCCAACGGCGAGCCGCTCTTCCTTGACGTCATCGCGGCTCTCGCGGAGGCTCACGGCTCGGGCGGGCTCCAGACGATGCCGCGGGTCATCGGTGGCCGATATGGCTTGTCCTCAAAGGAGTTCACGCCCGGCATGGTCGCCGGGATCTTCGCCGAGCTGGCCGGTCCGAGCCCGCGGCCCCGGTTCACCGTCGGGATCACCGACGACGTCGGCGGGCTGAGCCTGTCCTGGGACGCGAGCCTCGACATCGAGGAGCCGACGACGCTGCGGGCGGTCTTCTTCGGCATCGGCTCCGACGGGACGGTCGGCGCGAACAAGAACACCATCAAGATCCTCGGGGCCGATCCCGGCGTCCACGCGCAGGCCTACTTCGTCTACGACTCGAAGAAGTCCGGTGGGGTGACGGTCTCGCACCTGCGGTTCGGGCCCACCCCGATCCGGGCGCCCTACCTCGTCACCAAGGCCGGGTTCGTCGGCTGCCACGAGATGCGCCTCCTCGACACGGTCGACGTCCTCGACTGCGCCGCAACGGGCGGCCGGCTGCTCCTCAACGCACCCCAACCCCCGGAGGAGGTCTGGGACGCGCTGCCCCGACCGGTGCAGCAGCAGATCATCGACAGGCGCCTGACCCTGTATGCCGTGGACGCCGACACCGTGGCGCGCGAGGCCGGGCTGCCCGGCCGCACGAACACCGTCCTGCAGACCTGCTTCTTCGCGATCTCCGGCGTGCTGCCGCGCGAGGACGCGATCCTCCGGGTCAAGGAAGCGATCCACAAGACCTACGGTCGGCGCGGCGGCGAGGTCGTGCGCCGCAACGACGCGGCTGTGGACGCGGCCCTCGCCGCGCTGCACGAGATCCGCGTGCCCGCGACGGCGTCGTCGGGCCACCCACTGCCTCCCGTCGTCCCGGCCGACGCGCCCGAGTTCGTCCAGGCCGTGACCGCGACGATGATGTCCGGCCACGGCGACACCCTGCCGGTGAGCGCGCTGCCGGTGGACGGGACCTACCCGAGTGGCACCACGGCATACGAGAAACGACGGATCAGCGACCTCGTCGCGCAGTGGGACCCCGACTCCTGCATCCAGTGCGGCAACTGCAGCTTCGTCTGCCCGCACAGCGTGATCCGGTCGAAGTACTACGACGGCGAGGCTCTCGACGGCGCGCCCGAGGGCTTCCCGTCGATGCCGCTCGACGCCGTGGGACTGCCGGGCTCGCGCTACACCCTGCAGGTCTACGTCGAGGACTGCACGGGCTGCGGCCTGTGCGTCGAGGCGTGCCCGGTGGGTCCGGTCAGCCTGACCCCGCCCGTCGGGCCCGCCGCCGACCCACCCCGAAGGGCGATCAACCTCGCCCCCGCCGAGCCGCTGATCGAGCCGGGGCGAGCGGACATCGCGTTCTTCGAGAGCCTGCCGGTCAACGACCGGGCGCGCGTCGACTTCGGGACCGTGCGGGGAGCGCAGTTCCTGCTGCCGCTCTTCGAGTTCTCCGGGGCCTGCGCCGGCTGCGGGGAGACGCCCTACCTCAAGCTGCTCACCCAGCTCTTCGGCGAGCGGCTCACCGTCGCGAACGCCACCGGGTGCTCGTCGATCTACGGCGGCAACCTGCCGACGACGCCGTGGACCAAGAACGCGGACGGCCGCGGCCCGGCCTGGTCGAACTCGCTCTTCGAGGACAACGCCGAGTTCGGACTCGGCCTGCGGCTCGCGGCCGACCTGCACACGCGGCTGGCCCGCCAGCGGCTCGACCAGCTGCGGGATGACGTGGGGTCGGAGCTCGTCGACGCGATCCTCGACGCGCCACAGGTGCGGGAGTTCGAGATCGCGGCGCAGCGCGACCGGCTGTTGGTGCTCCGGGACCGACTCACCGGCATAGACGGACTAGCCGCGGAGGACCTGCGCAGCGTGTCCGACCACCTCCTTCGGCGCAGCGTGTGGATCGTCGGCGGCGACGGGTGGGCCTACGACATCGGGTCCGGTGGGCTCGACCACGTCCTCGCCAGCGGTCGCAACGTCAACGTCCTTGTCCTCGACACCGAGGTCTATTCCAACACCGGGGGCCAGTCCTCCAAAGCCACGCCGCTGGCCGCGGTGGCGAAGTTCGCGACGTCGGGCAAGTCGGTCGCGAAGAAGGACATCGCCCTCCAGGCGATCGCCTACGGCAGCGTCTACGTGGCCCGGGTGGCGATGGGGGCCGACCCCCAGCAGACGCTCACCGCGTTCCGCGAGGCAGAGGCCCACGAGGGGCCGTCGCTGATCATCGCCTACAGCCCCTGCATCGCCCACGGCATCGAGATGAGGGACGGGCTCGACCAGCAGTACCGCGCCGTCGCCAGCGGGCACTGGCCGCTGGTGCGTTACGACCCCACGGTCCGCGCCCGGGGTGGCAACCCGTTCATGCTCGACTCGCCGCGACCGCGGATGCCCCTGGAGGACTACATCTACCGGGAGCTGCGCTACCGGATGCTGCGCACCTCGGACCCCGCCGAGGCCGAGCGCCTCCTCGTGCTGGCCCAGGAGGCCGTCGACCAGAGGTGGGCCGTCTACGAGGAGATGGCCACCCGGGGCGCCGCCCACTTCACCGCCGACGCCCGCCGGGACGTGTGATGGACCTCACCACCAGCTATCTCGGCCTGCCGCTGCGCAACCCGCTCGTCGCGTCCGCGTCCCCCCTGTCGAGCTCGGTCGAGCGGGTCCGTCGCCTCGCCGACGCGGGGGTCGGCGCGGTCGTCCTCTCCTCCCTGTTCGAGGAGCAGCTGCGCCGGGAGGACCTGCGCGACCTGCTGCTGCGCGAGGCCCACGAGGGGTCCTTCGGCGAGGCCCTGTCCTACTTCCCGACGCTGGCGACCGAGGCGCCCGGAGGAGCCCGCCGCTACCTCGACCTCATCGAGCGGACGGCGAGCGCGATCGACGTGCCGGTGATCGCCAGCCTCAACGCCGCCACCTCCGGTGCCTGGGTGGAGTTCGCCGGCTGGATGCAGGGGGCCGGGGCGGCGGCCCTGGAGCTGAATATCTTCGCCCTGCCCGGCGACCCGCACACCAGCGGTCGCGAGGTCGAGGAGCGGCACCTCGAGATCCTCCAGCAGGTCCGGGCGGCCGTGTCGCTGCCGATCGCGGTCAAGCTGGGCCCCCACTTCAGCTCGGTGGGAGAGATGGCACTGCGCCTGCACGAGGCCGGCGCCGACGGCCTCGTGCTCTTCAACCGCTTCCTGCAGCCCGACATCGACCTGAGGGCAATGCGGGTCGAGCCGGGGTTCGGGCTGTCCTCGCCGGACGAGGCCCGCCTGCCGCGGACCTGGATCGCCCTGCTGCGTCGGCACTTTCCGGGTTCGCTGGCCGCGACCACGGGGGTGGACCAGGCCGACGACGTCGTCACGTACCTGCTCGCCGGCGCCGACGTCGTCATGACGGCGTCCGCGCTGCTCCGGCACGGCGTCGAGCATGTCGGCGTCCTCCTCGACGGTCTCGGGTCCTGGCTCGAGTCGGGTGGCCACCACTCGGTGGCGGAGGTCCGCGGGCTCCTGGCTGTCCCCCGGGACGTCGACCAGACGGCATACGAGCGTGCGGGGTATGTGGCGGCCCTCGAGCACGGGCGCGCCACCTACGCCGAGGTGGCGGCTCCCGAGCGCACTGGCCGGCCGCCCGGGTGAGGACCACCCGCCAGCCCGTTCGTCGCCGCACGCCCTCCCCGCGTGGCTCCTCCCCGCGTGGCCAGCCGACTTCCGTGGCCCGGTTCGTTAGCCTGCCACCGTGAGTCCTGTCCCCGAAGAGCCTGACGTACCGAGCGACGTCCGACCGAGTGCGCCCGAGCGTGGGCAGCGCGTCGCCGCCGCCGTCGCCGGGTGGCAACGCCACCTCGCGGACGTCGGGGGCCGCAACACGCTGCTCTGGTACGAGGACCTGCCCACCGGCACCCTCGACCTGACGACCGCCCACCCCGGCGGTGTCTCGATGCTGCTGGCCGGACGTCCCACCCGCCTGTCCGACCTTGTGCGAGAGCCGGCCGCGCTGGCCGGGGCCCGCACCCGGGTCCGGACCATCCGCGCCAAGACCGTCGCCCTCGCCGAGCAGCGCGGGGTGTCCACCGGTTTCCTCGCGGTCGGCATGGCCAGGTGGGAGATGTCGGGCGGCCGGTCCCCGCGGGCGCCGGTCCTGCTGCGCACCTGCGCCCTGCGCCCGACCGGGTCGACGGCGAGCGACTTCGACGTGGACCTCGGCGACGAGGTCGACTTCAACCCCGTCCTGGAGCACTACCTCCGCTCGGTGCAGGGCCTCGAGATCGACGGCCGGGCCCTGGCCGAGATGGCCACCGTCACCAGCGGCTTCGACCCCTACCCCGTGTATGCCGCGCTCGGCCGGCTCTGCCGGGCGGTCCCGGGCTTCTCGGTCAGCCCCCGCCTCCTTGTGAGCACCTTCCCCCACGCCAAGCTCGACATGGTGGCCGACCTCGCGGGAGCGCAGGACCTCCTCGCGGGCCACGACGTCGTCGCGGCGCTCGCCGGCGACCCCGATGCGGAGCACGCCGTGCGGTCCTCGACCCCGGATCCCGAGGCCGACCCCGACCCGGACCCGACCGGCGAACGTCTGGTCCTGGACGCCGACTCCGGGCAGGGCAGCGTTGTCGACGCCGTCCGCCGGGGGGCGAGTCTCGTGGTCCACGCCGCTCCCGGGACCGGCGTGACCCAGACCATCGCCAACCTCGTCGCCGCCCTCGCCAGCGAGGGCAAGTCGGTGCTCCTCGTCGCGGAGCAGCGCGCCGCCCTGACCGACGCCATCGACCGGCTCGAGCAGGTCGGCCTCGGGAGCCTCGTCCTCGACGCCGCCGAGGCCGGGGTGAACCGTCGCGGGGTGCTTCGCCAGCTCGTCGACGCCCTCGAGGACGTCGCGGACCGGGACCGGGACCGTCCCGGTGACGAGGACCACGAGGCGAGGCTCGCCGCCCGGCTCGCCGCGCCCGACCTCGAGCGGCTCACCGCCCGGCGGGACCGGCTGCGCGACCACGTCAACGCGCTGCACGAGGTCCGTGAGCCGTGGGGGGTCAGCGCCCACGAGGCCCAGTGGGCGATCGCCGAGCTCGGCTCGCGCGACCCCGCGCCGGCCTCGCGGGTCCGTCTCGACCGCGCCGCGCTCGCCGACATCTCCCGGTCCCGCCTCGCCGAGCTCGCCCGCGAGCTGCGTGAGGCCGCGGACCTCGGGGCGTGGTCGGCGCAGGAGGGCAGCGACCCCTGGTACGGCGCCCACATCACCACCGACGAGGAGGCCGAGCGGGCCGCAGACATCGTGACCCGCCTCAGCGCCGGGGACTTCGACCAGCGCGCCCGGACCCTCGACGGGATCCTCGACGAGTCTTCCCTGCCCCCGGCGCGACGGGTCGGCGACTGGGACACCGCCCTGCGCACGATGAGCGGCGTCCGGGACACCCTCGAGGTCTTCCGCCCCGGGGTCTTCGACGTGCCGCTCGACGAGCACGTCGCGGCCACCGCCTCGCGGGCGTGGCGCGGCGAGCACGAGGTCACCCTCGGGGCGTGGTCTCGCTCGCGGGTCCGGCGCCAGGCCAGGCGGATGCTCCGCCCGGGTCGGCCGCCCGAGGACCTGCACGCCGAGCTCATCGAGGCCCGGACGCACCGCACGGCCTGGCAGGACCTCGTCGGCGCCGGTGGCCGTCCCGAGATCTCACCGCGGCTCGACGAGGCGCAGGAGGTCTTCGACACCCTCCACGCCGACCTCGGGTGGCTCGGCGAGCGGCTCGCGTCGACCGCCGCCGGAGGTGACGTGGACGGCATACCTTTGGCCGTCCTCAGGCAGCGCCTGCGCGACCTCGCCGCGCGGCTGGACCGGCTGGCCGTCCTGCCGCAGGTCGTGCCGGCCCTCGAGGCGCTGCGGGCGTCGGGGATGGGCGGGATCGTCGACGACTTCGCGCGGCGGTCCGTGACGGGCGAGCAGGTCACGCCCGAGCTCGAGCAGATCTGGTGGGTCTCGCTGGTGCGCCACATCACCGACGTCGACGAGCGCTACGGCAAGCACGACGGGAGCCAGCTGCGACGCACGGTCGCGGACTACGTCGCCACCGACCACCAGCACCTCGGCGCGACCGCCGGCCGGGTCCGCGCCGCGACGGATCGCGCCATCCGCGGCGCCGTCTCGGCGAACCGGTCCGAGGTCGCGGCACTGCGGGCGGAGGCCGCCATGCAGGGACGGCCGCACCGGGTGCGCGACCTGCTCAATCACTCCACAGGCCTCTTCCTCGCGGTCAAGCCGTGCTGGGCGATGAGCCCCCTCGCGGTGGCCGAGGTCGTCCCGGCCGGTCGCTGCTTCGACGTCGTCATCATCGACGGGGCCTCACAGGTCGCCCCGGCCGAGGCGATCAGCGCGATCTCTCGGGGCCGGCAGGTCGTCGCCTTCGGTGACCAGCACCAGTCCCCACCAACGGGGTTCACAACCGCGGTCACCGAGCCGAGCGGGCCGGCAGCTGTCCCGGACAGGGCCGAGCCCGCCTCCTCCATCTTCGACGCGCTCGCCGAGGTCCTGCCTCGGCGGACCCTCGGGTGGCACTACGGATCGGTCGACGAGCGGCTCATCGGCTTCGCCAACACGCAGGCGTATGCCGGGTCGCTCGTCACGTTCCCCGGCACCAGCGCGACCTCCCCGGTCACCCTCGAGAGGGTGGACGGGTCGGCGCACGTCGAGCCGGGGCAGGATTCAGCGGCCCCGTCCACCGAGGTCGAGGTGACGCGGGTGGTCGCGCTGGTCCTCGAGCACGCCCGATCGCGGCCGCGGGAGTCGCTCGGCGTCGTCACGCTGAGCGCTCTCCATGCGGAGCGGATCACGCAGGCGCTCGACGTGGCGCTGCGTCCACTCGGCCACGAGGCGCCGCTCATGGACTTCTTCGACGTGGCCGAGCCGCAGTCGTTCTTCGTCCGGTCGATGAACGAGGTCGCGGGGTCCGTCCGCGACGCGATCATCCTCAGTGTGGGCTACGGCAAGACGCCGCACGGTCGGGTGATTCACAGCTTTCCCGAGCTCGCGGTGCCCGGCGCCGAGCGGACGCTCATCACGGCCACGACCCGGGCCCGACGCCGGCTGACCGTCGTTTCGTCCCTGTCGGCGGGCGACCTCGAGCCCGAGCGGCTGCGCAGCCGCGGCGGCCAGCTGTTGCGGGCACTCCTGGACTACGCCGCGCGCGGTGGTGACGAGGTGGGCGCCGAGCCGCGACGCGCGCGTGACCCCTTGATGGCCGACCTCGCGGACCGGTTGCGGCGCGAGGGCCTGACCGTCGCGGAGGACGTCGGGTCGAGTCTGCACAAGGTCGACCTCGTGGTCGCCCACCGCCGCGACCCGTCGCGTTTCCTCGTCGTGGTCGAGGGCGACGGCCCCGGGTATGCCGGGTTGCGCGGCACCCGCGAACGCGACCGCCTCTGGGTCGAGCACCTCGAACGACTCGGCTGGCGCCATGTCCGGATCTTTTCCACGGACCTCTACCGTGACCCGGCCCAGGAGGTGGCCCGTGTGGTGGCCGCGACACGGGGCGCCCTACCGCCGATGCTCGACGACGAACCGGAAGGCGAGACAACGGGTTTCGGGGGCTCAGCAGGTCCGGGGGGCACAGCAGGTCCGGGGGGTCCGAGCGGCTCGGAGTTCGTCGAAGGCGGCCGCCCCGACGAGGGGCCTCCTGACGCGTCAGGCTCGGTGGGCGACTCCGAGTCGCACCCCGCCGCGAGTGAGTCCGAGGAGGCGCCCGAGGAGACCCGCGAGGAGGCGCCCGAGCCAGAGGTCACGAAGAAACGTCGAAGGGTCTTCCGCCGCTCGAAGGCGGACCAGACCCTGGACGACACCGACGCCGGCTGGGGCGAGCGTGCCGACGAGAGCGCCCACGACCGGTGGCTCCGCGAGCAGCGCCCACCTCACTGGGACTGATCCGCGACCCGTTCCTCGGGGCTTCGGCGCGACGTGGAGAACCCAGATGCCGACCGGGCACGGCAACGGTGGGAGCGGTGGCGCTCCCCGGTCGGTGGCGTGTTGGTGGTCTGATCTGGTCAGCCGCGGGTGCGGAGTGAGTCGCGGATCTCGGTAAGGAGGATGATCTCTTCGGACGGCGCCTCGGGCTCGGGCTCCTCGCCCGTCTTGCGCATCGACATCAGCCTGTTCATCGGGACGACGACGACGAAGTAGACGACTGCGGCGGTCAGGACGAACACGATGAGCTGGTTGAGGATCCCGCCGAAGTCCATGAAGGTCTTGGCGTCGCCGCTTCGCAGGGTCGGGCCGAAGCCGGGGGTGCCCTCACCGCCCAACGTGGCGAGCAGCGGCGTGATGATGTTGCTGATGACCGTGTCGACGACCTTGGCAAACGCACTGCCGATGACGACCGCGACCGCGAGGTCGACGACGTTGCCGCGCATCAGAAAGTCCTTGAAACCCTTGATCATGGTGCGTTCCTTCGCCTGAGGAGGTGGGCGGGTCAGGAGGGTCCGCCACGTCGAGGCTACCGAGATTCCTGTGACGGACGGGACGCTGGCGACAGTCGGGTTCTTCTCGTGCTGAGTCCAGGCGTGGCCCTCGGGTGGGCTCTGCCGGACCCGGTGCTCGGTGGTCAGGAAGGGTGCAGGGCGAGGACGAAACCGGCGGGGCCCGTCTGGGAGGTCATCGCTGCCGCGACGGCTCGCGCCTCGTCAGTGGTCAGGGCCAGGACCACATGGCCAGGGCTGTCCGACCCCTGGCCCAGGACCCCGTCGCCGGGTCGCTCGAGCGACAGGACGGTCGCACCGGAGGACACCGTCTGACCGGTGCCGGCAGCAAGGACCTCGACGACGTCGGCCGGCCGGATTGATGCGAGCAGGCCGGACTCGACGAGTGGGACGCTGACGGCGACCCGACCGGCAGGCAGCCCAGCCAGCTGTGCCGTCCCTTGCAGCCGGGCCGGGGTGAGGACCTCACCCTCGGACAACGGACCTGCGGCGGTGCGCCCGACGGCGGCGCTGGCCATGGTGAGGGACTCCACGGGGCGCTGGTCCGTGAGCCGGCGCTCGATCCGGAGGTCGGCGTCGGTCAGGGTGGCGCCGATCGGGACGGCCCGGGCCACCACGACGACGGGGTCGCCGATCTCGGGTTCGTGGGGGAGGACCTGCGAGGCGATGAGCCACACGGCGGCGCCCGCGAGCATCGCGCTGAGCAACCGGGCCGCTCGGGTCCGGCGCCACCTGGCCCGGCGGGAGGTGGAGGTCAGCGGTGTCGGCAGCCGCGACCGCAGGGCGGCCAGGGGCCCGCCGATCTCAGGTCCCCTGACCCTGGATGAGCCCTCCCCTGACCGGCCCTCCCGGAACCCGATCCTCCCACCGCTGGCTCGGCCGCGCGGTCCCGCCCACCTCACGGGAGGGCAAAGGGCAGCGTCACGCCGTCGACGGCCCGTCGGCACGCACATGTCGCCGTGTCGTCCGGCTGATCGGCAGGCATGGCCGCAATAGCTGTGGATAGAGCTGATTTCAGGCCCTCGATGTTCTTCGCGAAGACCTCGAGCACCTCCTTGTGGGTCACCCCCGGCTCGCCGTCGACCCCGGCGTCGTGGTCGGTGACCATGGCGATCGTCGTGAAACACAGCGCCAGCTCCCGGGCGATCGACGCCTCCGGCATGCCTGTCATCCCGACGACGGACCACCCCGCCGCCTGGTGCCACTGGCTCTCGGCCCGGGACGAGAAGCGCGGCCCGTTGACGACGACGAGCGTGCCCGACTCGGCGAGTGGCAGTCCGGCGGCGCGCACCGTGGAGCTGATGACGGCACGACCACGGGGGCAGTAGGGATCGGCAAACCCGACGTGCACCACGGGCCCGATCTCGCCATAGACCGTGTGCTCCCGTCCCCACGTGCGGTCGACGACCTGGTCGGGCACGACGACCGTGCCGGGCCCGAGCTCGCGAAGCAGCGAACCCACGGCGCACGGCGCGAGGACCTGTCGGACACCCACCGAGCGCAGCGCCCAGAGGTTGGCCCGGTAGTTCACCCGGTGCGGCGGGAACCGGTGCCCCTGGCCGTGCCGCGCGATGAACGCGACCCGCCGACCGTGGAGCTCCCCGATGAAGAGGTCGTCGCTCGGATCCCCGAAGGGCGTGGCGACACTGACGCGCTCGGCGTCGCTGAGGAACTCATAGAAGCCCGAACCGCCGATGACGCCGATCTCGGCGCGGGCGGGGTCGGAGGTGGAGGAAGAGGTCATGCGCCGAGACTATGCGCGCCGTCGGCTCGTCCGGTATGCCGTGTCAGCCGCCTGTGGAGGACGGGGCACGCGGGGCAGGGGCTGGGGACAAGCGCTCAGGTCGACGCCACCCGCAACCGGGTCAGGAGGTGGCGGCGGTCGAGCTGCGGGACCCCGAGCTGCGGGATCCGGAGCTGCCGGATCCGGAGCTGCCCGATCCGCTGGACCCCGAGTTGCCGGATCGACCGGATCCCGAGCCGTTCGATGACCCGGAACTCTTGGAGGACCCCGACGACTTCTCGGTCGAGGAGCCCGAGGTCTTCTCGCCGGCTGTCGAGGATCCCGACCCGTTGGAACCGCCCTGGCCCGAGCCCGCCTTCTTCGAGCCGGACGTGGCCGCCCCCGACGTGTCCGAGCCGGGCTTGTCCGACCCCGACGTGTCCGACCCCGACGTGTCCGAGGACCCCTTGTCGGCGGATGAGGACCCATTCGTGGACGCCCGAGAGTCGTTGCGGTAGAACCCCGACCCCTTGAAGGTCACGCCGATCGACGTGTAGACCTTGCGGAGTCGTCCTTCGCACTCGGGACAGGTCGTCAGGGCGTCGTCGCTGAACTTCTGGGTCATGTCGAACGCGTGGCCGCACTCGGTGCAGGCGTAGGCGTAGGTCGGCACAGGTGCCCTCCCGGTGGGTGTCGTCGAAATCGCGCAGAGTCTACGTCGCGCAGCGCCCCAGCTCCGAATCAGTCCGGCCCTCGGCGGTCCGGGTCGGGGTGTTGGACCTCCTCGACCCCACGTGTTGCGCCTGGCGCCGCGGGATCGGGCCGTTGGCCGCCGAAAATGCGGCGCTGGACGCAACACGTGGGGGATACGCCGAGCGCTCAGGTCCAGCCAGCGAGGCGGCCGCCCTCGTCGACGGCGCGGACCCGCTCCTCGGCGGCGTGGCGGACCTCGGCCGTCGCGACGATGAGGAGCTGGTCTCCGTGCCGCAGGGTGGTCTGCGGCTGCGGGACCGAGCCCCTGCCGTCTCGCACGAGGAGGGTGACGTTGGCGCCGTGGGGCAGGCGCAGCTCGAAGACCTCGACGCCGTGCAGCCGCGAGTCGCCGCCGATCGTCACCTGGATGACGTCGGCCCCCAACCGCTCGAGGGGAGTCGACTCCACGCTGAGCTCGACCTGCTGGACCGACTCGGTGAGGCCGAGCCGCCGGGCGACCCAGGGCAGGGTCGGCGCCTGGATGAGGGTGAAGATGACGACCAGGACGAAGACGAGGTCGAAGATCCACTCGGTGCCGGCCGAGCCCAGCGTCGCCGGCACGGTCGCGAGGACGACGGGGACGGCGCCGCGCAGGCCCGCCCACGACAGGAAGACCTGGTCGCGCCACGGGATCCGGAAGGGGGTGAGCGAGACGAAGACCGACAGGGGTCGGGCGACCAGGAGCAGGACGAGGCCGACGACCAGCGCGAAGCCGGCCTGCTCGAGCAGCCGGCTCGGACTGGCGAGCAGGCCGAGCAGGACGAAGAGCCCGATCTGGGCGAGCGAGCCGAGGGCGGACGAGAAGGCGTGCACGGCAGGACGGTGCGGCAGGCCCATGTTGCCGAGGACGAGCGCGGCGAGGTAGCAGGCGATGAAGCCGGACGCGTGGACGGAGGAGGCCACGGCATACGCGAGGACCGTCAGGGCGATGACCCCGATGGAGAACAGGCCCGACGAGGCCCCGGCGAGCCGGTGCAGGGCCAGCCCGCCGACGCGTCCGACGAGCAGCCCGATCAGGGTGCCGCCGGCGAGCTCGAGGACGGCCTCGAGCAGCAGCACCCACCAGGGGTGGCTCTCGGCCCCCGGCACCGACTGTGCCGCCAGCGCCACGACGAGGATCACGACCGGGGCGTCGTTGAAGCCGGACTCGGCCTCGAGCAACCCGCTGAGCCGCCGGGGCAGCGGCACCGTGCGCAGCACCGAGAACACCGCCGCGGCGTCGGTCGAGGTGAGGATCGCCCCCACGAGCAGCGCCACCGTCCACGACCAGTCGAGGACGTAACGGGCCGCAACCCCGACGACGAGCACGGAGACGACGACGCCGACCGTCGAGAGGACGGCCGCCGGGCCGACGGAACGCCGGATGCCCGACCACTTCGTCGTGAGGCCACCCTCGGCGAGGATGAGGATCAGTGCCGCATAGCCGAGGACCTGGGTCAGCGAGCCCGAGTCGAAGCGGATCCCGAAGCCCCCCTCGCCGATGCCGAGACCGATGGCGAGGAAGAGCAGGAGCGCGGGGACGCCGGAACGGACCGAGATCCGGACCGCCGCGACGGCAACGAGCAGGACGAGCGACCCGATGAGCAACGACGTGGTCAGGTCCGTCAGGGAGTACTGGGAGGAGTAGGAGTACTGCGCCGCGACGGCCGCCCCCTCGTGGGTCACGTCAGGCCTCCTCGGGTCGCTCACGGGTCACGTGGTCGGTGGGGTCGGCCCCGGTGCGTTGCCATCGCATCACCGATCGCCGACCCGGTGTGGTCCTGCGCGTCGGTGCGCGTGCCGTGACCTAGTCTCGCAGGGTGCAGCGCGCGAGGGTGGTCCGACGGGTGGGGCTGGGTTTCCTCATCCTCGTGGTCCTCGTCGTCGGCGCGCTCGTCGTGACCGGGACGGGGATCGTGCGTCAGTCGTGGCCCAAGGTCGCGGGCGAGATCGAGCTCAACGGCCTCGGCGCCAAGGTCACGGTCATCCGGGACGAGCAGGGCGTGCCCCAGATCTATGCCGACTCCTCGGACGACCTCTTCCGGGCCCAGGGCTTCGTCGCCGCGCAGGACCGCTTCTTCGAGATGGACTTCCGCCGCCACGTCACGGCCGGCCGGCTCGCCGAGCTGGTCGGCTCGGCGGGGGTCAAGACCGACAGGGTCATCCGCACCCTTGGTTGGCGCGACGTCGCCGAGCGGGAGCTGCCGACCCTGGCGCCCGAGACGCGGAAGTACCTCAACGCCTACGCGGACGGGGTCAACGACTACATCGCCTCGATGGGCGACCCCGGCAACATGGCGCTGGAGTATGCCGTGCTGGGGCTGCGGGTGCCTGGCTACAAGGTCGAGAAGTGGACCGCCGTCGACTCCGTCGCGTGGCTCAAGGCGATGGCGTGGGACCTGCGAGGCAACTACACCAACGAGCTGACCCGGGCCCGGCTCGGCACGACCTTCCCCCCCGACCAGGTCAAGGTGATCTTTCCCGACTTCGCGGCGGCGGGGCACCAGCCGATCCTCTCACCGCAGGACTGGACCCCTGGCTCGCAGCCCGCGGGCTCGGCGCTGCCACCGTCGCTCACCTCGCCCGCCGCCACCCCGGCCCCGCCGGCCGCTCCGGACGCCGCGACCAACGCCCTGCTCGGCAGCGTCAAGGCCGCCCTCGACGCGGTCCCGGTGACGATGGGCCGCGGCGACGGCATCGGCTCGAACTCCTGGGTCGTGGCCGGTTCGCGCACGACGACGGGCAAGCCGCTGCTCGCCAACGACCCCCACCTCAGTACGTCGGTCCCCGGTATCTGGTACCAGACCGGCCTGCACTGCACCACCGTCAACGCCGGCTGCCCCTTCGACGTCTCGGGCTTCTCCTTCGCCGGGCTGCCGGGCATCGTCATCGGCCACAACGCCACGGTCGCCTGGGGGTTCACGAACCTCTCCCCCGACGTCTCCGACTTCTACCTCGAGAAGCTCACCGAAGGGGGCTACCTGCGCGACGGCAAGCAGGAGCCACTGAGCGTCAGGACCGAGACCATCAAGGTCGCCGGCGGCAAGGACGAGACGCTCGAGGTGCGCCGCACCGTCCACGGCCCGATCATCTCCGACGTCATCGACTCGGTCGGCACCATGGGCCGCAACGCGCTGTTGCGACTGGCTCCCCAGCAGGACACGTATGCCGTGTCCCTCTCCTGGACGGGGCTGGTCCCGAGCACCACGGCTGACGCGATCTTCGCGCTCGACACGGCCAAGGACTTCACTGAGTTCCGTTCGGCGGCAGCGAAGTTCGCCGTACCGGCCCAGAACCTCGTCTACGCCGACACCGCGGGTCACATCGGCTACCAGGCCCCGGGGATGGTCCCGATCCGGTCGACGTCGGTGCCGAGCGCGCCGGCGGGCTACTGGCCCGCCCCGGGCTGGGACAGCCAGTACGACTGGAAGGGCTTCGTGCCCTTCGCCGAGCTGCCGTGGACCTACGACCCGCCCGAGGGATACATCGTGACCGCCAACCAGCAGGTCACGGGCGCCGCGGGTGCACCCTTCCTCACCACCGACTGGGACTACGGCTTCCGCAGCGAGCGCATCACCGCGATGATCGTCTCCACGCCCAAGATCTCGCCGCAGCAGATGAGCACGATGCAGCTCGACACGACCAACGGGTTCGCGCCGGTCCTGACCCGGGCCCTGCTCGGCATCGACCTCAGTGGCGACCAGGCGACGGGGACGGCGACGGACGAGTTCACCCAGCAGGCCCAGGTCCTGCTCGGGGACTGGGACTTCACCCAGCCCGGCGACAGGAGCAAGGCGTCGGTGCGGGCCGCCTACTTCAATGCCGTCTACATGCGGCTGTTGGAGTACACCTTCGACGACGAGCTGCCCAGCGACCTCCAGGCCGACGGCGGAGGGCGGTGGATGGTGGCTGTGACGGGGCTCCTCAAGGACCCCAAGAACGCCTGGTGGGATGACAAGAAGACCCCCGGGGTCGTCGAGACCCGCGACGAGATCCTGAGGAAGGCGCTCGTGCAGGCCCGTCTCGACCTGGCGCAGCACCTCGGCAAGGACCCGGTCACGTGGAGCTGGGGCAGGCTGCACACCGTGACGTTCCAGCACTCGGTCCTCGGGGGCGACAGCGTCCCCGGCATCGTGCGCGCCGTGTTCAACCGCGGTCCGATCGGGCTGCCCGGTGGGTCGGCCATCGTCAACGCCAATGGCTGGGACGCCTCGACCAGGACGTTTGACGTGCAGTCCGCGCCGTCGATGCGGATGGTCGTCGACCTCGGTGACCTCGACGCGTCCACGTGGGTCAACCAGACCGGCAACAGCGGCCACCCGTATGCCGCCCACTACATCGACCAGGTCGACACCTGGGCGGCGGGCGGGGCCTATCCCTGGCCGTCCACCCGGGGCGCCGTCGAGCGGGCCAGGGAGAATGAGCTTCTCCTCACGCCGAAGGCCGGCACCTGACCCAGCCGCCGTCGGCGGTGACGACGCCGTCGACCGGCAGGTCGTGGGGGTGACGCGGCAGGGGTGTCTCGGACAGCTCTCCGTCGTGCAGCAGCGTGATGACGAGGGCGCCCACCCGGCGCCGGGCGAGGGCCCGGTCGTAGGAGCCGCCGCCCTGCCCGAGCCGGGTGCCCTCGCGGTCGACGGCCAACCCCGGGGTGACGACCACGTCAGCGGTGGCGATGCCGTCCCGGCCGAGCCGAAGTCCGTCCACGGTGCCGTGTCCGGAGCGGCCGGCAGCCGCCGAGGCCGGGGCTCCCGGTGTGTGCAGGGTCCAGTCGAGCGCCTTGTCGGTGAGCATCACGGGCAGGATGACCTCGTGTCCCGCGGCCTCGAGGGCCTCGACGAGCCGGTCGGTGGGCGGCTCGGTGGGCAGGGCGACGTAGGCGGCCACCCGGCATACGCGACCCGGCCCGACCCGCTGGGAGACCAGCGCCAGGACGTGCCCCGCCAACCGCCGCGCATCGGCCTCACGGTCCCGCCCGGCGGCGATCTCACGACGTGTGGCGCGCAGGTCTGACCGCAGAGTGGCCTTAGGGTCCGCGGTCATGGCGCTCATCGTAGGGTGGGCGCCATGAGCGCTGAAGGTCTGCGGAGGGCCCGTCAGAAGATGCAGGACCACGGCGAGAACGACCGATCGGTGCGAGCCTTCGAGCAGGCCTACGGCGAGCTCGAGGACGTGCTGGGGCGGGGGACCGGCGGCACGATCGCCGAGGACAGCATCGAGCCGTTGGTCGAGGTGCCCTCGCTCGACGACTACCAGCCCACCGACGCCGCGATGGCCGCAGCCCTCGGTCAGGTCGCGATGGTCAAGCTCAACGGCGGCCTCGGGACCTCGATGGGGGTGACCGGGCCGAAGTCGGCGCTGGAGGTCAAGGACGGCCTGACCTTCCTCGACGTCATCGCCCGCCAGGTGCTCGCCCTGCGCGCCACCCACGCCGTGGACCTGCCGCTCATCCTGATGAACTCCTTCCGCACCCGCGAGGCATCGCTGTCGATCCTCGCGCGCTATCCCGACCTCGCCCTCGACGGCCTGCCGCCGGACTTCCTCCAGGGCGCCGAGCCCAAGCTGCGCGAGGACGACCTGGCCCCCGTCGAGTGGCCCGACGACCCGGACCTGGAGTGGTGCCCGCCGGGTCACGGCGACGTCTACCTCTCCCTCTTGAGCTCGGGTTTGCTCGAGACGTTGATGGACAAGGGTTTTCGTTACGTCTTCTTGTCCAACGCCGACAACCTCGGCGCGACCTGCGACCCGCGCATCGCCGCGTGGATGGTGGAGAACGACGTCCCCTACGTCGCCGAGGTCTGCGACCGCACCGTCAACGACCGCAAGGGCGGCCACCTCGCGGTGCGCAAGAGCGACGGTCACCTCATCCTTCGCGACAGCGCGATGGTCGCCGCGGGGGAGGAGCACTTCTTCCAGGACACCGGCCGCCACCCGACCTTCCATGCCAACAACCTGTGGGTCGACCTGCGGGTCGTCGCCCGGCTGCTGGCCGCCGCGGAGCACCGGGGCGGCGTCGGACTCGGCCTGCCCGTCATCGTCAACCGCAAGACCGTCGACCCGTCGGACTCATCGTCCACCGCGGTGATCCAGATCGAGACGGGGATGGGCACCGCGATCGAGCGGATCGACGGCGCGCGGGCGATCAAGGTGCCGCGCATGCGGTTCCGCCCGGTCAAGACGACGAACGAGCTGCTCCTGGTGCGGTCCGACATCTTCGAGCTCGACGAGCACGCCAACGTCGTCTCGGTCATCGACCACCCCGAGCCCTTCGTCGACCTCGACGAGTGGTATTACAAGCTCGTGCCCGACTTCGACGAGCGGTTCCACGACGGGGTGCCGTCGATGAAGGCGGCGACCTCGCTGCGGGTCGACGGCGACGTCCACTTCGGGTCGGGGGTCGTCTGCGTCGGTGACGTCGTCGTGTCCGCCCCCGAGGCCCGCACCGTCGAGCCCGGCACCCGACTGACCGGGAAGGCCTGAGATGCGCACCGTCGACGAGCACCTCGCGGCGATCCTCGCTGCGGTCCGGCCTGCTGCACCGGTCCGGCTCCCGCTGAGCGAGAGCCTCGGCCTCGTCCTCTGTGAGGACCTCAGGTCCCGGGTGGACCTTCCGGGCTTCGACAACTCCGCCATGGACGGGTATGCCGTGCGCTCGGCTGACGTCCGGGCGGCGGACCCCGCGGTGCCGGGATCGGCGGTGACGCTGCCGGTCGTCGGTGAGGTCGCCGCCGGGGGCATCGCGACGGTGCCGGTCGGCCGGGGTGAGGCGGTGCGCATCATGACCGGGGCGATGATGCCTGACGGTGCCGACGCGATCGTCAAGGTGGAGGACACGGACGGCGGCACGGAGTCCGTCGAGATCCGGGCCGGCGTCCCCGTCGGCACGTCGGTCCGACCGGCCGGCGAGGACGTGCGTGAGGGCGCCGTCGTCCTCGAGGCCGGGGCCGTCATCGACTCCCGCCGGGTGGCGCTGCTCGCGGCCACCGGACATGGCGAGGTCCTCGTCCGGCCCCGCCCCCGCGTCGCCGTCGTCTCGACCGGGTCCGAGCTCGTGCCGCCGGGAGACCCGTTGGCGCCCGGACAGATCCACGACTCCAACTCGCACATGCTTGCCGCGGCGATCGCCGAGTGCGGCGCCGTCGCGACGCATCGCCTGAGCATCGGTGACGAGGGGTCCGAGGTGCTGCGGGTGGTCGAGGAGCTGGCCGGTCAGGTCGACGCCATCGTCACGAGCGGCGGGGTGAGCATGGGCGCATACGACGTCGTCAAGGAGGTGTTGCGGGACACCGGCACGGTGGACTTCGTGCAGGTGGCCATGCAGCCGGGCAAGCCGCAGGGCTTCGGGGTTGTCGGTGCGCAGCAGGTGCCGCTCTTCGCGCTCCCGGGCAACCCGGTCTCGTCCTACGTCTCCTTCGAGGTCTTCGTCCGGCCCGCCCTGCGGGCGCTGATGGGCCTGAAACCGCACGCCCGCCAGGCGGTCACGGCCCGGTTGATGCACGACCTGCGCTCGCCGGCCGGCCGCACCCAGATCGCCCGCGCCGTCGCCGTGCGGGACGGGTCCGGCTGGCAGGCAGACCCGGTCTGGGGTCAGGCGTCCCACTTCATCGCCGACCTGTCCCGCGCGAACGCCCTGCTCGTCATCCCGCCCGACGTCACGGATCTGTCGGCGGGCGACGCGGTCCAGATCTGGCTGCTCGACGGCGCCGAGGGCAGGATCTCCCGATGACGAGCGAGGGGTCCACCGGGGTGACCGGGCTGACCGGGCTGACCCACGTGCGCGCCGACGGGTCGGCGCACATGGTCGACATCAGCGCCAAGGAGGTCACCGCCCGCGAGGCGTCGGCCGCCGGGCGGGTCCTGCTCAGCGCAGCCGCGGTGGAGGCCCTGCGTGCGGGCAACGTGCCCAAGGGGGACGCCATCGCCGTGGCCCGGATCGCTGGCATCCAGGCCGTCAAGCGGACACCCGAGCTGATCCCGCTCGCGCATCCCATCGCCGTCCACGCCACGAGCGTCGACCTTGAGGTCGTCGACGACGGCGTCGACATCCGGGCCACCGTCCGCACCGCCGACCGCACCGGGATCGAGATGGAGGCGCTCACCGCTGTCGCCGTCGCGGCGCTCGCGCTCATCGACATGGTCAAGGCCGTCGACAAGCACGCCCGGATCACGGACGTGCGGGTCGTCGCGAAGTCTGGCGGCCGCTCGGGCGACTGGAGCGAGTCGTGACCCCGGCAGCGGGCGGCGCCGACCCGGCATACGCCGCGGGGGACCAGCCCGATCGGGCCGTCGTCATCTGCGCCTCGACGCGCGCCGCGACCGGGGTCTACGAGGACCGGACCGGACCGCTGATCGTGGCGGCCCTGCGGGAGTGGGGCTATGAGGTCGACGACGCGATCGTCGTCGCGGACGGTCACCCGGTCGCCGAGGTGCTGGCCCTCGCGTTGGGGACCGGTCCGGCGGTCGTCCTGACCACCGGCGGGACGGGCATCTCGCCCACCGACGCCACGCCCGAGATGACCGAGCCCTTCATCGACCGCGAGGTGCCCGGCATTGCCGAGGCGATCCGGGCCGCTGGGGTCGCCAAGGGGATCCCGACCGCGATGCTGTCTCGCGGGCTGGCCGGGGTCAGCGGAGGCACGCTGGTCGTCAACCTGCCGGGATCGACCGGTGGGGTGCGCGACGCCCTCGAGGTGCTCGCCGGGATCCTGTCCCACGCCGTCGACCAGATCCGCGGTGGCGATCATCGATGACGGCCTGGCCGGTGACGCTGCACTCGCAGGACGGTCGGCAGCCGCAGGTCGTCCTGCGCCCCCTGTCGATGCGGGACAAGGGCGAGTGGAACGTCGTGCGCACGGAGAACGCGGAGTACGTCGGTCAGTGGGAACCCACGGCGCCTGACGGGATCGGGCAACGGATCACGTTCCGGCAGTATGTCCGCGGGCTCGACAAGGAGGCCCGGGCGGGCAGGATCCTCCCGTTCGTCATCGTCGTGGACGGACGCATCGCCGGGCAGATGCACCTCTTCGGGATCGTCCACGGGTCGCTCCTGTCCGGTGCGGCGGGCTACTGGGTCGCACGCCGGCAGGCCGGGCAGGGGCTGGCCACGAGAGCTCTGGCCGCGTTGTGCGACCACGCTTTCCACGAGGCGGGGCTGCACCGGGTGGAAGTGAACATCCGCCCGGAGAACGCCGCGTCGCTGCGCGTGGTCGAGCACCTGGGGTTCCGCGACGAGGGGATCCGGGCGCGCTACCTCCACATCAACGGGGGCTGGCGCGACCACCGCACCT
Source organism: Lapillicoccus sp. (assembly GCF_046595215.1). Classification (NCBI taxonomy): domain Bacteria; kingdom Bacillati; phylum Actinomycetota; class Actinomycetes; order Micrococcales; family Intrasporangiaceae; genus Lapillicoccus; species Lapillicoccus sp. The sequence continues at coordinate 28,383 of NZ_JBKJPP010000177.1, forward strand.
ACTCCTTGACGACCGAGGACCTGCTCGGCGGGACCGTCCTGGAGCGGTGGAAACAGCAGTAACACCAGCCACATCAGCGACACACCGGACCAGGTCCGTGGTCACGAGTCGATCACGGCCTACCGTCGGATCCGTGCAGCCGAGCAGCCTGATCTTCCTTGTCATCGTAGCGATTTGGGGTGCCTACCTGATCCAGCACTGGGTCCGCCGGCGCGAGCACGTCGCCACCGCACGGTCGGTCGACCGCTTCAGCGAGGCCATGCGCGTCCTCGAGCGTCGCAGCCCGCTGCCGAGCTCGGAGCTCGCGGCCCCCCGACCCCACTCGTCCGCCTCGGCATTGGCCGCGCAGGTGAGCGCGAAGGTCGGCCAGCGGCTCTCTCCGAGGTCGCCGCTGACCGCTCGCTCGGCTGGTTCCTCGGGGTCGGGGGCGACCCGGGTGACCCCGGGTGTCCGGGCTCCCCGGTCGGCAGCGGAGATCGCCGTCCGCAGGATCCGCGGCATCGCCTTTCTCGTCACGCTCGCTGCCCTCCCCGTGACCCTGCTCCTTTCGGCCATCCACCTGCTGCCTTGGGTGAGCGTGCTGATCTCGTTCTTGGCCTGTGCCGCCGTCGTGGCGTGGCTGCGCACCTCGGCCCTGCGCGAGCAGGCCGCCCGCCGCAGCGCCGCCCCGCGGCGTCGCGCCCCTCGCGCCGCGACCCCTGGCACCTCTGCCCGCGACACACCACTGCGGACGGGCATCAACAACGTTTTCGACGTCCACGCCCCCGCGTCGCAGGACAAGGTCGCGGTCGCGGATGCGACGACCTCGACGGAGGCCGGTCGATCCGGTCAGGCAGGCCAGGGCGGGGCGCCCGGCGGGTGGAGCCCCGTGCCCGTTCCGCTGCCGACGTACGCCCTCAAGAACGCTGCGGCTCGGGCCCTGCCTGCGCCGGCGGACGTCACCCAGACGCCGGTGCCGATCGAGGTCGAGGACGACGACATCGAGCGGATGGCCGCCCGGCACCACCGCCGCGTCGTGGGGAGCTGACTCGTCGCACGTCCTCGCGCTGGCGGGGGGACGCACCCTCTGCGCGCACTATGCGCTGCCCACCCAGGGAGGCAGCGCATAGTGCGCTGCAACATGGGTGGGGCTACGACATGGGTGGGGCTACGACATGGGTGGGGCTACGACGGCGGGACCGCTGGGTCTTCGGTGTGGTGAGGAACCGAGTCCGCGGCCGCATCGCCTGAGACCAGGTGTCGCCAGACGGCGTTGACCACTGCCAGCGTCGGGACCGCGACGAGGGTGCCCACGATGCCCGCGAGGACGGCACCGGTGGCGATCGCGAGGATGACGCCGAGCGGATGGATCCTCACCGATCGGCCGAGGATGAAGGGCTGGAGCACGTGCGCCTCCAGCTGCTGGACGAGGATGACCACGCCGAGCATGATGGCCGCGGTGACGGGGCCGTGGGCGACGAGGGCCAGGACGACGGCCACCGCGCCGCTGAGGAGCGCGCCGACGATGGGGATGAAGGACAGCAGGAAGACCAGTACGCCGATCGCCGGCGCGAACGGCACGCGGAGCACCACGGCACCGAGGGTGATGCCGACGGCGTCGACGGCTGCGACGAGGAGCGTCGCGCGGACGTAGGCCGTCAGCTGGTGCCACGCGACGCCGCCCGAGGAGTCGATCCTGGCACGGGCGGTCCGAGGAAAGAGGCCCACGACCCACAACCAGATCCGCGGCCCGTCGTAGAGGAAGAAGAAGAGCGCGAAGAGGCTGATGAAGGTGCCGGCGACGGCGTGGGTTGCCGTGACCCCCGCCCTGGCCGCCGTCTGGCGCAGGTCCGCGTTGGACTCGAGAGCGGTCTTGAGTTGGTCGACATAACCGTCGAACTGGGTGTCGCTGATCTTGAAGGTGCCGCGGATCCAGTCCCGGATCTGGGTGACGCCGGAGCCGACCTGCTGGGCCATGTCACCGAAGCCGCCGCTGATCTGCGACCCCACGAGCGTCAGAAGGCCCACGATGACGATGATGGTGCCGAGCACCGTCAGGCCGGCCGCCGGGCCGCGGGGCATGCGCCTGCTCAGGCGCTGGTGGACGGACGCAAGAAGCGCCGTGAGCAGGGTGGCCACGACAAGGGGGATGACCACCTCGGAGAGGAACCCCAACAGGTATAGGAAGGCCACGAGGCCGAACGCGAGGAGGAGGAGGCGCCAGGCCCAGTCACTGGCTGCCCGGACCGGACGCGGGACGGGTGAGGTCTCGTTCGACATGGGACGAGGGTAGGGGGTGCTGTGCCCTCCCGCCGTCTCAGCCGGCCGTGCGGACTGACGGGGTTCGGCAGGACCGCGTGCTGGTGTTAAAGTTTCGATCGCACCTCGGGGCTGTGGCGCAGGTGGTAGCGCGTCTCGTTCGCAATGAGAAGGTC